>CALHGI010000415.1 GCA_938029995.1 uncultured cyanobacterium
TGCTGTAGATACAAATGACCTAATCCAGGTAGCAGCTGCGATAAAAAGACGGCATACCAAGGATCGCCCCGTCGCCCCTGGGGAACCGCAATTCGAGATGCGTATCCCGGCTGGGTACCGCGATAGGCATCCAAAATACTGAAACTATAAATAATCAGGAAGCATCCCATGGCCCAAAAACCTTGCATGGTTTGGCCATGGGCCCCAAAAATAGACCAAACGCCATAGCCAATCAGAACAATGGCTATCACAACCAAGCTGGTTCCCTTCACCCAGAAAGCGCTATACAGCTGCCCCAAACCAGGAAACACCAGGGAATAATTGACCGCCAACCATGGATTCAAACGATTTGGCGCGATTGACGGAAACGATGGTTTCATACGGAGTTTTTAGACGTCCTCTAAGATAATTACCGTTAGCTTCTAAGCAAAAATTCAGTAAGGTATCGTTCAATGACAGTCGGGGAAGTTAATTTTCCTGGCTGCAATCTGTAAGTCCTCCATTTATCCAGATTATCCAGACTATGGTCCAGTCCAAACCCGCTCCACAGATCTTGCCCAATTTTGAAGCTGCCTTGGGTCAACCGTTGACCAAAATGCCCATCAGCGTTTTACAGATTAACTTAGGCCGCAGATGCAATCTTAGCTGCAGTCACTGCCACGTGGAAGCTGGCCCCCAGCGCACTGAGGAATTATCCCCTGAAGTATGTGATCAGCTGGTGGAAATGATTCATCGTTTTCCACAAATTCAAACTGTGGATTTAACCGGTGGCGCCCCGGAGATGAACTATGGATTTCGGCCCATTGTGGAAGCGGCCCGCAGCCAAGGGAAGGAAGTCATTGTGCGTTCTAACCTGACGATTTTTTTTGAACCTGGTTACGAAGACCTGCCGGACTATTTTGCTCAACACCAGTTGCGGGTGGTGGCGTCACTGCCCTGCTACCTAGAAGATAATGTGGACAAAATGCGGGGCCAAGGGGTTTATCAAGACTCGATTCAAGCCTTACAGCTATTGAATCAAAAGGGCTATGGCCAAGACCCAAACCTAGTGATTGACCTGGTGTATAACCCCCCGGTCCCCATGTCTGAAGACTTTTCCCTAACGCCGGAACAGGCCGGGTTAGAACAGGCCTATAAGGTTTACCTCAGGGACCATTTTGGCCTTCAGTTCAATAGCTTGTTTACGATTACCAATTTGCCCATTGGCCGCACTAAGTTTCACCTGGACCATCGTCAGCTCCATGGGCCCTACCTCAGGTTTTTGGCCCAACATCACAATGGGGGCACGGTGGCTAATCTGATGTGTCGCAATGAGCTATCGGTGGACTACCTGGGCCAGGTATATGACTGTGACTTTAACCAAATGGAGGGCCTGCCCGCCCTAGATGGCCAGGGCCTGCCCGTGACTGTTCAAACCTTGCTGGAACGTGGAACGTTAGATGTGGTTGAGCAGGTACAAACCCGACCCTATTGCTATGGTTGCACCGCAGGCAACGGTTCTAGCTGCGGTGGGTCCCTGGTTTAAAGGCAAACCAAGTTTCCTTCGAGTCTATTTTTTTACCCTAAAACTACAGGAGCGCCGATAATGAAAAGCCTTAGAAACGGCCCTGGCCCATTGCCAGGAAATCTGTCAAAACTATCAAAACTGACCCAGTGGCTGATTAAATTTATGACCTTTACCTTGATGGGACTGGTGCTATTAGGGGCGGCTCCGGCCATGGCCCAGGATGTGGGCGAGTCCGTAGGATTTTTCCAGGGATTACAAAATCAGTTGGTCAATACCTTGGCGTGGGTGCAATCCTTGGGCCTATGGGCTCCCATTGTGTTTATCGTGCTGTATGTGGTGATCACAGTCGCGTTTTTACCCGCATCCATTGTCACCCTGGGGGCGGGGTTCATTTTTGGGGTGGTGCAGGGATCGTTTCTGGTGTTTGTGGCGGCAATGCTGGGAGCGACGGCGGCCTTTTTGATTGGCCGTTATGTGGCGCGGGATTGGATTGCTGGAAAAATTGCGGGCAACAAAAAGTTTGCCGCCATTGATGATGCGATCGCAAAAGAAGGAAGAAAACTAGTCTTCTTAATCCGCCTCTCCCCGGCCTTCCCCTTTAACCTACTAAATTATGCCCTAGGGTTAACCCAGGTTTCCTTAACTGACTATGTATTGGGCACAACCGGTATTTTGCCCGGCACCATCATGTACGTGTACCTCGGCTCCCTGGTGAAGGATCTCGCCACCCTCGGCACGGGCGATGTTCCCTCTAATCCCATCATTGACTGGACCATCAAGATTTTGATCTTTGTTACCGTTGTCGCCATCAGCGTTTACATCACCAAAATTGCTCGCAAGGCCCTACAGGACGTTTCAGATGAGACTGTTCCAGCGGAATCCTAACGCACCCTTTCCATAACCATCCACAGACCTGTAGGCTTTTAAACAAGTCTTCTCCCGCCCCTATGCGTAACAAAAAACAATTTTTAGGTTGGCTCATAGCAGCCCTAATGATGGTTTGTTGTTGGCACCTAATCTGTTATTTGTTTGACCATCAAGCCTTAACAGAATTAATGCACAATGCTGGCCAGTGGCGCATTGTAGTTTTCCTCGCAGCCCACACCATAGCCGCCGCCGTAGGGGTGCCGGGTACGGTGCTCGTAGTCCTAGGTGGGGCCCTGTTCGGCCTGGTTTGGGGGACCCTGTGGTCAATTCTGGGGGCAACGGCCGGGGCTGTGGTCGCGTTTGGGCTGGCCCGCTATTTACTCCACGACTGGTTCGAGCAGCGGTTTAGCCAACACCCCCGCTTCCAAGGCCTGTTCAACCGGCTCAACCAAACCATGCAAAGTCAGTCCTTATCCTGCGTCCTAGCCGTACGATTTGCCCCCATTTCACCCTTTAATGTGGTGAACTTTTTATTCGGTTTGACCAATATTCCCATCACCCCCTACGCCGTTGGCACCCTAATTGGCATTATTCCCGGCACCATGGCCTACACCTGGTTAGGGGTCACGGGGGTGGACGCCATGCAGGGCGGCAACTGGTTGCCCGTTATTCTATGCCTGAGCCTGCTGATGGTGCTATCGCTGATGCCCATTTTTGCCCAAAAATATCGCCAGAGCTAGGCATGGCATTATCCTAAAAAGTGCCATTAAGTGCCCTCCCGACGTTCTTTCTGTCCCTTGGATATCCCATCCACCGCCTGATCAAAATCACCCACACCTGGAAGCTAAACACTGTAGGATA
>CALHGI010000416.1 GCA_938029995.1 uncultured cyanobacterium
GCTCGTTGATCCCCACGAGCAAAATACGGGGATCGGGCCCTAAATCGCGCTGATAGGCGACGAGTCCATCGTAAACCGCCAGTTCTAGGGGGACAAATGCACCCAGCTGCCGAATGCCCAGGGTTAGGGTGCTGACGAGGGCGGTTGCGATCGCAACCGCCCAAAAACTCTCTTTGCGCGTCGGCTGCCACACCGTGGCCAGGGGCAACACCGTCTCCGCCATGGTCAGCTGGTCCGCCTCTTCCGCCAGTTCATCCAGGCGTCCCAGGTCATGTAGCACCTCCGAGACACTCTGGTAACGCTGGTAGAAATAATGGCGCACCATCTTTTTCAACAGATAGCGCAGACCGGGGCTAATGTTGGCATACTCCTCCCAGCGCAGCTCTAGGGACGACATATCTTCCGGCAAATCCGTAGGGGTCCGCCCCGTCAACCCGTGGATCGCCGTCATCCCCAAGGCAAAAATATCGCTACTCAACCGAGGTTTACCCGCCAGCTGCTCACTGGGGGTATAGCCCTGGGTGCCCACCCCCACCGTCAGGCTAGTCAACTCGCTGTTAATCACCTGGGTACGAATTTCCTTAACCGCCCCAAAATCAATCAAACAAAGCTTGCCATCATCCTTGCGCCGAATCAGATTGTCAGGTTTTAGATCGCGATGAATGACCCGATTATCATGGACAAACTTTAAAATGCTTAAGGTTTCCTGCAACAGCGCTATCACCTGGGGTTCACTCAGCTGCCCCGCCCGGCGAATTTCATCCCCCAGGGACTCCCCATCAATCAGCTCCTGAACTAGATAAAACTCCCGCTTTTCCTCAAATGAGTCCAGCAGCTTGGGAATACAGCTGTGGCTGCCCAAACGATTGAGGGTAGACACCTCCGTTTCAAACAATCGCCGCGCGATCTTGAGAAACGAAACATCGGCACTGGCTGGTTTTAGCTGTTTGACTACACATTCAAAGGGTTTAGCCTGAAACAAATCTCGAGCCACATAGGTCTGACCGAAGCCCCCAGCCCCCAGCACTCGAATTAATTGGTAGCGTTCCTTAAGAACCTGACCTAGCATCGGCGTTAACAGCCCCTGAACAGCTTGCTATGGCAAACATTTTGATGCGAACGTTTACCTGCCCCATCCCTCAGCACTTCCCATAGGATTAACATCGTCCTAAACAATGAACCTCGAAAATGGGCCTAAAAAACGGGACCAATACTATCAATAGTCTACCTGGCCAATAGTCTACCTGGCCGATCACCCCAACGGTTCAGAGGCATATGTAAGCTTAAACCGGGAAAAATATCCGGCAGCAAGCTACGGACTGGAACCAGCGTTAGTTGGTGGGCAGCATCTGAATTTTACTCAGCAGTGTCGAAGGATCAATCGGCTTAGCCAAGTAGTCATCAAATTCCTCAATAAACCCATCAGGGGAAGCCCCATTAAGCGTCTCCATCTCCTCAGAGTCCATCAAGGAAATCACCTTGATGCCGGAATTATCCACATAGTGTTTAAGATCTTCCACAATATAGTGACTGTTGCCACTGACCAAATGGTGATTAAGAATAATGGCCACGGGCTGCAAAATTTCCACCTGGTGGACAATTCGTGACCCCTCAATCACCCAAATCACCTGGTAGTTAGCCGCAGTCAGCAAGTCACAAATCAAACTGGCGCTGCTTTCATCGTCTTCCAATAAAATAATTCGCCCGGTGATCGGCTCAACGCTCTTAAAGGAGCTAACGGCACCATCAGCATGCTGTAGGGGAATCCGCACCGTAAACATGGACCCCTTCCCCGGAGTGGACACCACCTGAATAGCTCCGTTGTGAAGTTCGACCAGCTGCTTGGTTAAAGCCAACCCCAAACCAGCCCCCGGATACTGCCGCTGACGTACGGTTTCCAACTGCTTAAACGTCTCGAATAAAGAAGCCTGCTGGGCCTCAGGAATGCCGATGCCAGTATCCTCCAACTGAAACATCACATTCTGTGGATCGCGCCAGACCCTCAAACTAATGCGTCCATCCTTCTCGGTAAATTTGACAGCATTACTAAGTAAATTGGCTAAAATCTGACGTATGCGGCGAGGATCGGCACGGAAAGTATCTTCAGCCTCCGACAACCGTAAATTTATCCGTAAATCCACCTCTTTAGCCTGGGCTTCTTCTCGAAAACTTTCTAAGCTACTGCGGGCCAGGTTCGACAATGAAAAATCATTAATTTCAAGAACGGTACGCCCCGCCTCAATTTTGGCAACCTCCAAAATGTCGTTAATAATGTCCAGCAGCTGTTCCCCACTGCTGTGGATGGTGTTGAGGTAATCCCGCTGCCGGGGGCTCAGATCGCCGAAAGACCAACGTAGCAGAGTTGCTGACATGCCAATAATGTAGGTTAAGGGCGTCCGCAGCTCATGGCTCATGGTGGCCAAAAACTCACTTTTGGTCTTATTGGCCGCTTCGGCCGACATCAATGCATCCTTAAGGCTCTGGGTCCGATCTTCCACCTGCAATTGCAGCATCAACTTTTGATATTGCAACTGCCGCTGTAAATCCTCCTGGCGGATAGCAATGGTTAAATGCTCCGCAATCTGAGCCAGAAAATTACCTTCCCAAGCCTGCCAGTGACGGAGTTTAGTAGAGGATTCCTTGAATGGGTCTGGGTCTTCCGCCCATCGGGCCGCCCCCCCCCTACAAGCACCCTGGCTAATAGGCGCTTGACCAACGCAGTGATGGCCAACCAACCAACCCCACAGGGTATCGTCCAACCAGATGGGCGCCACCAACTGGGAGCCCACCCCCGCCTGCCGCAATTGATCTAGCAAGTGGGGATGGGCCTGGTAGTGAAGGGCTACATTTTCAATGGCATCATATCGATTTTCCTGGGATGCTGGGCCATAGCACTGATGCCAGAATTCCTGGGATAGAAAGGGGGAATCCGAGGGAGAAGAATCAAGCTTGGGCAGGACAGAACCGATGGCAGGATGGCCCAGGGCTTCGTAAGCAATGGGAAGAAACTCATCGGCTCGATGCTCTGACTGCTTAGGGAAGGCAGAAGAATGGGCCACCTGATAGATCAACAGGCGATCTAAACGCAGCCACGAACACACCTCGTCTAGGGTTGTTTTTAGCAATAGGGGTAGCGGCTCTGACCGATGTAGCCGAGTCACTAAATGCTGCAAAATGGTGGCCGCCGAGAGGGGCTGCTGCCCTGGGGAACAAGGCTCTAAACCACTCACCTCCAGCATCAGCTGATGGGTCAGCTTGATCAGGGTCTGATTGTCTAAGGGGATATCCTGGGGTGATGGCTGGCTGGAGGGTGTTATCCGTTGTTGAAGCTGGGTCCATGCCGCATGGCTGTCACCCCTCAAGCCATTAACCAGCCACGGCAATGCCAAAAAGCGCTCAATCACCTTTAGATCAGTACAAAGACTGACTAGGTAGCTACAGGCCCCATCGTGCTGGGCTAGGAGCAAGAGACTGATTTGATCCGTTGACAACAGCGTAAATTTTTCAATCCGAGCTTCTGCAGATAGCTGACCATCCCCCAGATCCCGCTCAGACAAATGGGACACATCCCCCGTGAGCAAACAAGAGAGACTCCGCCGCATCTGTTCAAACACCTGACACGGAACGCTTTGATATTCTAGAGCTGAGGAGAAGCTAGACATGGCGGCGGAATATCTCTTAGAAGTGGCAGACAAAGTGACAACCTGGGAGCTACCGCAATGGAACGAACGAATCAGAGTTAGCTAGGGTGACATTCTGTATGAATTTCACCGTTATAACTGTTGTTGTCATGGAATTGAAATGGTCTAAATAGTCTCTAAATAAAGTTCTGAACGGCCCCGATCCTCCTTAAAGTTTGCTAGCCCTTCTTAACACTTTGATTAAATAGTATTGAGAAATTATTGAGAAAAATAAGGGTGATAGATCAGGTCAAAATCATGGGTTGATTTAACGAAAGCCCTGGTGGTTTGATGACGCTAAAAAGTCTAGCACCACTAATTCAAATCAATTAGTTCCTTAACGATCAAACCAGCATTAGTGTTGAGTAATTTTGGATTGATAGTATTTACTTAGTCAGCTTAAAAAATTATCCTGACAAAAAAAGATTTTTCCATAAGAACCCAGTTAGTTTAGCGCTGTGGGCGTTGGTAATTGGTCATGGTGAACATTTTCAAGAATTCATTTCAATTCAAGGTATGGCTGATCTTTGGAATGACTTAATCTAAAAAAAATAGCACTGTGCCATTTTTTAGATCCGTTAATTCACCCAGTTGGCAATGGGAAAATTATTTTTTCTAGGTAACCCAAAAGAAAACTCTCTAGGGTAAAAACGTTGAAAGTGACATCATCCTAGCTTTGCTGTTTTAACTTGAGCTGGAAACCCCATACTTCTTTCATAATTTCCGCAAGGATTGTAAATCGCGGTCCTCGGGGTGGCTGGAATCCATTACAGTTCAGGAAAATGGTGCCGTTCAACACCCTGTAGACCACACCTTCACTTAGACGGAAGGCCCTAGAATTGCATGCAGCTTTAGTTAATTTTTCAGTTACAACTACATCACTCCATTGCCATTGATGAATATATTGTTACAATGCTGTTCAGGTTTTGATATGGCTGATATGCCTGTTCCCTTAGGGTCTTGGAGGTCCCGCAATGGAACCTATCTCCGCTGAAGTTATTCAACAGGTGGCCGATTATTTTAGTGTTCTGAGTGAGCCCATGCGTCTCAAGATTTTGAACCTGCTCAGAAATGGTGAGAAATGTGTTCAGGAGCTGGTTGATGATACCGACACCAGCCAGGCAAACGTATCTAAACACCTGAAGGTCATGCTGCAGGCGGGCATTTTGGCTCGCCGTACTGAAGGGACATCGTCCTTCTACCGGGTGGCTGACGATCTGAGTTTTCAGCTGTGCAGCCTGGTGTGCGATCGCATCGCCTGCCGCATTGAAGAACAGGCCAAGCATTTTCGGGCCTTTAGCTTCTCCAATTCAGACAGCACCGACAATGGTGGCGGTGGGGCAGTGGCGGAACTTCCCTAGCGGCCCAACCAACAGTCCCCGTTAACCAGCCCTCCGTTAATCAGCCCTAAACGGTTAAACCCTAAACAGTTAAGCCCTAAACGTTAAGCTCTAAACAATACTGTAGTGGCAGCCAATCGTCGCCCACTGGGCCGTATTTAAGGTATAGCTATCGACTGAAGACTCCTCCTTATCGGCATCACTACTTAAGTCATGGAGCAGTGCCTGGATTAAGGGCAAGGAATTATTCTCTAAGGTCACCCGCTGGTTGCTAACGGCATTAGCCACAGATAACAGCTCTTGCCAGCAATGGGTGAGGGGGCTGCTGCTGCACACCAAATAGGTTTCCACCCGGCCCTCTGGGTCATCAACCACCCAAGTGTTTTGCCCGGCTGGCAAATTTGTCGCAGTGCCCGGTTCTAGGGTCAGGGCAGTTTGCAATGACTCCATGGAATAGGGCTGACCATCGCTAGGGGGGAAAAAGGCAAGCATGCGATCGCGGGCATCAAACCCCAACAGCACGGTATACACCGGAGCCGCACCAAAATTGAGGGCCTGATAACGCACCTTGGTGCCCTTAGAAAACTCCACGGGACGATTTTGGCGACTGACCGCATCGGCCAAACGACTTTTCGAAGCCTTGCCCGAGGCGCGGCGAGTCTCCTGCTGCAGCACCAGCTTTTCGGTTTCGCCCGCCAACAACAGGTTCAGCCGAACAGCCAAATGGGACGACGCCTGATTCTCACTTAGGCGAAGTAACTTCATGGCCAGCATCGTTTTAAGCTTGGGGGTCAGTCGGCCCACAGCCATTTTGACCGCTTCATCCTGTTTGGCCAGGGTGCCGACCACCAAATTGTGGGTGGGGGTAAACAAACCATAGCCCTGCTTAACCGCGGGCACCGTCTTCGGTTCTAAATCATCGTCGGCTCCTGGGTCCGACTGAAACTTGCCCAGCATACAGTCAGCCGGCTGGGCATCATCGGTGGACTCCACAAAGGACAGGGCCGCTAGGGCACTGGTGGCATCTACGCGCTCAATTCTCTGTAGATCGGCATCTAAGGCCACCACCAAAGCAATGTCCCTGGGTAAAACTCGCATCACCTCGTAGAGGGGCTGGCCCACGGACCAGGCGGCCCCATCGGTCAACTTAAGTCGCCCAGACAGGCCCGATTGCGATCTCATCACGATGGACGCGTCTCCATCATCTGGCTGGGGAGCAAAGCCCAACCGCTCACTGTACTGCACCACAGCCGCAGGCAATCCCCCCAACCAGAGCGTGGCCGAGCGCCCCTCCACAGCCGTCACCACCGCATCTAAGCTGGCGGCATCCGCATCACCATAAACCGCATGCTCATCCGCAGTTTGGGTCGTCCAGTAGGGGGTTTGGTTAGGCACCAACGGCAAAATCGACTCCTGGGCCCCCCGCATGGTGGCCGATAGCTTAGCCGGTAAGGGAGCCGTCCACAGATAGCGGGTCAAACCATAGGTAAAGAGCCCCGCCCCAAAATCAGGCCATTGCCGTTCAATCACCGGCTGACCATCACGGGCCGCCATCAGCACATCCCCAGGAAAAAATGCAGGTTCTGTTGCGGTTTGCACCTTACCCAAGTCCGCCAACACATCCTCTGACAAGGTGGTCGGGATGCGCATGGCCTCAACCTTTGGCATGCCCCACCGGGAACGGGAACGATATCCCCCCGATAGCAGCTCATCGGGTTGACTATACCCAGCGTCCACCACCGTAAATATCTGTTTAGTCTTTAACCGGGCCAAAATTTGCTTAACCCAGGACACAGGCACATCCCTTGATAGGGGCTCAGCCGCCGTTGGCCAATAACCATCCACCGGCACCCAGGTTTTGATCTGTTTATCCCCCAGCATCACCTGACCACCACAGCCACTGAAGTGCACCACGACAAAGTCATTGGCACTGGAGGTTTGAACGAGCTGGTAGAGGGCACTTAAAATACCGACTTGGGTGGCCTGGGCATCCACCAGCGTGACAATATTATTCGGATCAAACCCAAAACGATGGACCAGCAGCTGACGTTGTAGCTGCACATCCGTCACACAGCCCCGCAGGGGCTTAAGATGCTTACCCAGGACGCTGGCGGGATATTGATTAATACCAATCAGTAGGGCTAGTTTGCGACGGGACGGATCTGCCAGTGCCTGTTGCCAGCCCAAAAGCTGAGATTGGCTAAGACCCAAGGCACCTAAAATGGCCCCCGTCGCTGACAAAAAGTCCCGTCGCTTCACTGCCCTACTCCATTACGCTCTAGCTTTAGGATTGCATGGCCCGAGATAGCTCAGCCGCCACTTCTGGACGAGAAAACTCCGGTGGGGGAAGCTCGCCACGACGCAGCATTTCCCGCACCTTGGTACCCGATAGGTGAATCCGCTCTTCCTTGCTACTGGGACTAGTCTTACTAGTCGCCATGGTGCTTGTGCGAGTGCAGTAGAAGGCGTGCTCAAATTTCATCGGGGTAATCCCCAGTTCACCAGGCTCAAACTGGTCGAAGATGTGCTGGGCATCGTAAGTTCCATAGTAATCGCCGACACCGGCATGATCACGGCCCACAATAAAGTGGGTACAACCATAGTTCTTACGAATCAGGGCGTGGAAAATAGCCTCGCGAGGACCAGCGTAGCGCATAGCCGATGGATTAATCGCCAAAATTACCCGATCTTGCGGGAAATAGCGATCCATCATAATTTCGTAACACCGCATGCGCACATCCGCTGGGATGTCATCCTGCTTAGTTGCGCCCACCAATGGGTGCAAAAACAGACCGTCCACGGTCTCTAGGGCACACTTTTGAATGTATTCATGGGCCCGGTGAATGGGGTTACGGGTTTGGAAACCAACAACCGTTTTCCAGCCGCGCTCACGGAACATGGCACGGGAAGCGGCGGGATCAATTTGGTACTTGGGGAAGAGGGGATGATCATCACGCTCTAGCAGCCAAACGGGACCCGCTAAGTTAATGGCACCTTGATCGTAAACCACCTTCACCCCAGGATGCTTATCCTCATCCGTGCGGTAAACGTTAACGGCTTCCTTTTCCTTATCGTAGGTATACTTCTCCGTTAGTTCGAGTACCCCCACGTAGCGACCGGTCTTATCATTCAACCGAATCAGCATCCCTTCATTGAGGGGAGCCGCCACTTCCTCTGAAACCGAAAGGGTAACAGGCACTGACCAGGGCAGACCGCTGGCTAGACGCATGTCAGTCACCACAGGCTCATAGTCCGCCTGGCCCATAAACCCAGTCAGGGGGCTAAAGCCACCGATGGCGATCATGACCAAGTCCGAAACGGCCCGATCATCCAGGCTAACCTGGGGTAAAAAATCAGCTTTACTTAAAAACTCTGCTTTCTGCTCAGCGGAAGCCAAGCGGTTAATTAATGTACCGCCGTGGGCGGCAATACCATCATTAGTTAATGTCAAAATGTCCTCGTTTCTTCTATATAAACAGGGCTAATGTTCATCGGGGGAAAAGGGCCGAATGAGGCCACCCCCCAGTACCCGGCTATCATCGTCGTACCATACCGCAGCCTGTCCTGGGGAAACGCTAAACTGGGGCTCGGCAAAGACAAGCTTTACGGAACCGTCGTCTAGGGGAACCACCGTTGCAGCTACCGCAGATGAACGATAACGGATTTGCACCTGCACGGCAATGGGAGCATCGGGGGCCTGAATGGACACCCAATTAACCCGATCGACGATGCAGTGGGGCTGATGAACACTGTCCCGTTCACCCACAATCACCTGATTGCGAGCAACGTCCAAGGCCACGACGTAAAGGGGGGCTGGAGCGGAAACGCCTAACCCCTTACGCTGGCCGATGGTGTAATGGTGAATACCGGTGTGCTGTCCTAAAACCTGACCGTTTGTATCGACAATGTCGCCCGGTTTAGGTGCTAAATACTTGTCTAGGAACCCCTGCATGGAGCCATGTTGCTCAATCAGACACAGGTCCTGACTTTCGGGTTTTTCCGCCGTATGGAGACCGAGTTGAGAGGCCAATGCCCGAGTCTCAACCTTGGTTTGCTCCCCGAGGGGAAACTGGGTAGCGGCCAACTGCTCCTGGGTTAGATCATAGAGAAAATAGGACTGATCTTTAGTGCTGTCCACCGCCCGACGGAGCTCATAGCGCCCTGTGGAAGCATTGTGGGTAATGCGTGCATAGTGCCCCGTGGCAATGACCTCGGCGCCCAACTCACGGCGGGCATAGTCCAGCATCGGACCGAACTTTACGCTGCGGTTGCACTGGGAGCAGGGTAGGGGGGTGACCCCTTGGCTATAGCCTTCGACTAGATAGTTAATGATTTTTTCTTCAAATAGGTCACGGGTATCCACAACGTGATACGGAATCTCTAACTCTTCACACAGCTGGGCAGCATCCACCATGCCCTCAGAGCAGCATTGGCCTTTGCCTTTCATAAGCCATAGGGTAAGACCAATGACATCATGCCCTTGCCCATGCAGAGTCGCCGCAGCAACTGAACTATCTACTCCCCCAGAAAGACCGACAACAACTTTACCCATAGATAATTGAACGTATCAAATGCCAATTCTTAGGCTAACATCCATCCACAAATCTGTGGTTGCCTTGGTCATGTCTGGAGACGGAAATGGGCTGAAATTTGTGCCTAAGATAATAAATACTCGACCTTGCTTTCCAAGGAATACGGTCATA
>CALHGI010000417.1 GCA_938029995.1 uncultured cyanobacterium
GCCCTCCTGGAACGGGTAAAACTCTTCTGGCAAAAGCGATTGCTGGTGAAGCAGGGGTTCCTTTCTTTAGTATCTCTGGTTCTGAATTCGTCGAAATGTTTGTCGGTGTGGGTGCGTCCCGCGTCCGTGACCTGTTTAAGAAAGCGAAGGAAAATGCGCCCTGCATCATCTTTATTGATGAGATTGATGCGGTGGGTCGTTCCCGTGGCTCCGGTATTGGTGGCGGTAACGACGAGCGTGAGCAGACCCTCAACCAGATGCTCACCGAGATGGATGGTTTTGAAGGTAATAGCGGCATCATCGTAATTGCGGCCACTAACCGGGTTGATGTGCTTGACTCTGCGCTGCTACGTCCCGGTCGTTTTGACCGTCAGGTTTCGGTGGATCCGCCTGATGTTAATGGCCGTATCGAAGTGCTGGGAGTTCATGCCCGCAACAAAAAGCTGGCCGAAGAGATTTCTTTGGATGCGATCGCCCGTCGTACCCCTGGCTTTACCGGTGCTGACCTGGCTAACCTGCTGAATGAGGCGGCTATCCTAACTGCCCGTCGCCGTAAGGATGCCATTACGATGCTGGAAATTGATGACGCGGTGGACCGCGTTATTGCTGGTATGGAAGGCACTCCCCTGGTGGATGGTAAGAGCAAGCGATTGATTGCTTACCATGAAGTGGGTCACGCCTTGATTGGTACGTTGGTGAAAGCCCATGATCCGGTGCAGAAAGTGACTCTGATTCCCCGTGGTCAAGCCCAAGGTTTAACCTGGTTTACCCCTAGTGAAGACCAGATGTTGATTTCACGCTCCCAACTATTGGCTCGCATTACCGGTGCCTTGGGTGGTCGTGCTGCTGAGGACATTATTTTTGGTGATGCTGAAGTGACCACAGGTGCGGGTAATGACCTGCAGCAGGTAACTTCCATGGCGCGCCAAATGGTGACCCGCTTTGGTATGTCCTCTGAGCTGGGGGCCCTTGCTCTGGAGAATCCCCAAGGGGAAGTGTTCCTCGGGGGTAGTTGGGGTGGTCGTTCGGAATATTCCGAAACGGTTTCCCAACGCATTGACGAGCAGGTGCGGTCCATCGTTGAGAAATGCTACGACGATGCTAAGCGCTTGGTGGAAGAAAACCGAGTAGCCGTGGATCGTGTGGTGGACATTCTCATTGAGAAAGAGACCCTGAACGGCGATGAGTTCCGTGAGATTATTGCGGAATATACGACGGTTCCTGAGAAGGAAAAGTTTGTTCCTGTCCTGTAGTTTTCAGGCATGTCATTGTCTGGCCCATAGTGCTGGTCGGCGGTGACTGGACTATTTAGAACGTAAAAAATGGTGAGGTAGCCAACGCTACCTCACCATTTTTTGTGGCTAATAGGTGGATTGGTTTTCAGGGGGATGACCGGGCGGCTACCCTGGAAAACGTTGGCCGTTTTCTGGGGGTGACGATGAGATTGCAATATAAGATACAAGTCGCTACGGCTCTGTTCATATTGCTGGCCTTAGCCATCATTCTTATTTTTTCCCAGCCCATCGCTTTATTCTTAAATAACTGGGCGTTTATTCAAATTTTGGATGCCCTGAGTAAGCTAGGCGTTTTAATTGCGGTGATTGCTTTTCTCTTAGAGATTCCAAAGCGAGAAGAGAGAGCGAAAGCAGAGCAACAGAAAATAGAGTTTGAGTATTGGCAGGTCATTGATGCTGCGGCCATGACGGGAAATTCCACCAGCTATGCCCGTAAAATTGCCTTAGAAAACTTGGTGAAATCCGGTGTGGCCCTACGTAATATTGATGCGCCTAAGGCAGAACTGAGGCGGATTGATTTAACTGGAGCTGATTTGATGGGGGCCAATCTCAGTGAAGCAGATTTAACTGGAGCGATGCTGGATCGGGCGGATTTGTCGAAAGCCTATCTTGTCAACGTACGGCTGTATGGGGCTAGTTTGGTGTCTACCAATTTAGATTCCACCGATTTGCGAGGAGCACTGTACGATGACGACACCATTTTTCCCCCGGGTACTTATCCTGAGAGCCGGGGCGCCTATCGCATTGCCCCCCATTCTGTCTTGTCTGGGGTTCAGATACCCAAGGCTATTTTGTGGGGGGTAAACCTGCAAGCGGCTAATCTACAAAATGCCAATTTTTCTGGGGCAAGCTTCCATGGTGCGGCTTTACAAGATGCAGATTTGCAAGGAGCGAATTTGGCAGCCGCTAGGTTTCGGAATGCAAATTTGGTTGGAACTAATTTGAAGAATGCTAATGTTCGCCAAGCAAATTTTTGGGGCGTTGAGGGGTTAACGCCTGAGCAGGTGCGTTTAGCCCTGCATTGGGAAACGGCGACCTATAGCCCAGAGCTAGAGGCTCAGTTGGGTTTAATTAAATCATGAGTAGACGTTGTGCCCAGCCATGGGGCATATACACCTAGGGCTCGCAAGAATAGAGGAAACCGTAGATTTTATGCCTAAGCTTTATTTGGCCATTACTAACCATGGCTTTGGTCATGCCACCCGCGCGGCTTCGTTGGCGGCCACGTTACTGCAGCATTATTCGGATTTACAGATTGTGGTGGCGACGACGGCCCCCCAATGGCTGTTGCAATCCTATTTATCCTCTGAGCGGGTGACTTATCGGCCTGTGAGTTTTGATATTGGTGTGTTGCAAAGCGATAGCCTGACTATGGATAAGGCTGCCACTTTGGAAAAATTGCAGTGGATTCGGGACCATCAGGAGGAAATTCTGGCACCGGAGGTAGATTTTATTCAAAGTGCAGGGGTGGATCTGATTTTTGGGGATATTCCCCCTTTGGTGACTCAGTTGGCGAAGGCGGTGGGTATTCCCTGTTGGATGATGAGTAATTTTGGTTGGGATTATATCTATCGACCCTGGGGAGGGGGGTTTGGGGCCATGGCCGATTGGATTGCAGACTGTTTTGGGGATTGCGATCTCATGTTTCGTCTTCCGTTCCATGAGCCCATGACGGCTTTTGGCCACATTACAGACGTCGGTCTGACGGGGGGCACCCCCAAGCTCTCTGCCGTTGCTCTCCGTGAGCGCTATGGTCTGACGGTGCCCGACGAGAAAACAGTACTGCTGACCTTTGGTGGCCTGGGGCTGGCCCAAATTCCCTATCACAAAGCGCTCCAAGCCTATCCCGACTGGCAGTTTATTACCTTTGATCGTCAGGCTCCTGAGTTGCCCAATTTGCTCAAGGTGGAGGATCGCACCCTGCGGCCGGTGGATATGATGGTGATTTGCGATCGCGTGGTTTCCAAACCGGGCTACAGCACCTTTGCTGAAGCCTGTTGTCAGGGCTGCGGTGTCTTGACCATTCCTCGCCAAGGCTTTGCTGAAGCGCCCCTATTGGTGGACGGCATTCAACGCCATGCCCACCACCACATCCTAGAGAGCAAAGCGTTTTTTGCCGGTGATTGGTCATTTTTACAACGGCCGTTAGTACCGCCGTCAGGGGAACCGTTGGCTAAGGATGGTAATGAGACGATCGCGCTTGCCATTGGCCAACACCTCAGCCTGATTTAGGATGCAAGCTAGAGCGTTTTGCGATCGCACAGTGCACAATGGTTGGACAACTATGGATGCTTTGTGGGTCTGCGGTCCGAACGGTGATCCAGCTACGCTACCCTTGGGACGTTCAGCTCATAATCAGCTGACATGTCATCGTCCGGCAAAACAGCATGGCTGAAATCGGCCCCTGCAGTATGGGCGCAGCTGAGGTCTACCTGGCTTAAGTTGGCGTGGCTTAAGTTGGCATCCACCAGGGAGGCATCCTGCAAGTTGGCCCCCGTGAGGTTAGCCCCCGTGAGGTTGGCATTACTCAGGTTGGCCCTATGAAAATTGGCTCCCGTCAGGTTGGCTCCCTGGAAGTTCACATTCTCTAGATTTGCTTCCCTAAACACCGCTTGGCGACAATCCGCTTCATCCAGCGCGCTGTTTTGTAGCTGTGCCTGGTGCATGGTGGTTTCTACTAAGCTTGCCTGCGTCAAAATCGCGTTTTTAACGTTGGCATTATTCAGATTTGCCTGATTGAGAATGGCGAGTTTTAAGCTAGCCATGGTGAAGTTGGCTGCTTTTAATACGGCTCCCGTTAAGATGGTGCGATCTAAAATGGCCCTCGCAAAGCTCGTGTGACAGCCTTGGATATCCTCCAAAATAGCTTGGGTGAAATTCGCTTCTCGAAAATCTGCCGCGTTGAAATTGGCCTGTCTGAAATTGGTTTGGTGTAAATCCGCCGTATAAAACAAACTATCTTGTAAATTTGCATAGCTGAAATCACAGTGGTCCATGTGGGCCATGCAGCCATCTACATCCGCTAAGGATGCCTCACAAAAAATACTGTTGGTAAAGCTGGCTTCCCGCAAATGGCTACCATGCATGTCGGCCATGGCAAAGTTAGAGTTTTCAGCCTGTACCCTAATTAGGCTCGCTTCCCTTAGATTTGCCTCTCGCATGTCCACTTCCCTCAGCTGGGCCCAGTCCAGGCTGGTTTGGGATAAGTTTGCCGTGTAAAAACTCGCCTGGGTCAGATCGGCTTTAAATAAATTAGCCCCCGAAAAGTTACTGATGCAGCTGTCGACGTGGCTCAGATTGATCCTCGGTAATTCCGCCCGAATGAGTAGCGCCTCTCGCAGTTCAGGCGCTTCGGCCTTGGGTGCGTTGATGCGGCGCCAGTGGTTCCATTCAGCAACGCCTTGCATGATGACAATAATGGGACTGGGAGACAGCATGCAGAGGTAAACTCAGTAGAAAATGACCTAGTCAATGTCTAAAAAAGCACTTAGTATCTATGACTTCAAGATTCCCTACTTAGACAACCGATACAACGTTTATATGTAGAAACGTACTCTTGGTTTTCAGTAATATTGTTAACTCTTTGTAGAGACCTGTTCTATGCTGAAAAGACATCACATGTCTCCAATTCAGAGGACATCGCCATGCCATCTACCACGTCACGTCCCATTCATTACCAGACTGTAATGACGCTAGAGACGCGTCCTAAGGCTCTCCAGCGTTTTACGATGAAGGTGCAAGATGCTGTCCGTGAATCTAGGGTGATTACAGGGCTATGTTGTCTGTTTTTACGCCATACCTCAGCAAGTTTGGTGATTCAGGAAAATGCGGACCCCACCGTTTTGCTGGATATGGAAACCTTTTTATCGAAGCTGGTCCCCGAGGGAGCTGACTATCGCCACAATGATGAAGGGCCAGATGACATGCCGGCCCATCTGCGTACGGCCTTAACCCATACATCGGAACAGATCCCCATTATCAATGGACGGTTGGCGTTGGGTACCTGGCAGGGTATTTATTTATGGGAGCACCGGAGTCGGAGTTATCGGCGTGATGTGGTGGTGCATATTACAGGTATTTAAAGACTTTAAAGGTAGGCGGTAGCTCAGACTAAGGGATAGGACTTAGAGGTATAGGACAGGCATGACCATTGATTTGGGGGGAACCCCATCCCCACCACCAGGGTTTCGTTCAGGATTTGTGGGTATTGTGGGACGGCCCAATGTGGGCAAGTCCACCTTGATGAATGCGATGGTGGGTCAAAAGATTGCCATTACCTCCCCCATTGCCCAAACCACTCGGAATCGTCTGCGGGGGGTCATGACTCTGCCTGAGGCCCAGGTTATTTTCGTCGATACTCCTGGCATTCATAAACCCCACCATGAACTGGGCAAGGTTCTGGTCAAAAATGCGCGCATTGCGATTAATTCCGTGGATGTCACTCTCTTTGTGGTGGATGGTACTACGGGCCTGGGGAAGGGTGATTTGTTTATTGCCGAGATCCTCAAACGCAGTGAAGTGCCAATTGTATTGGGCATCAACAAGGCGGATCTCCAAGCCGAGTCCAAAGCCCAGATGATTGATATTAGCTACCAGGCCGTGGCCGATGAAAATGGTTGGCCAGTGTGTAAGTTTTCATCGGTTACTGAGACAGGTTTGGACGGTTTAAAGTCCATTCTGATCGAGCGTTTGGAGGCAGGTCCCTACTACTATCCGCCCGATTTGGTGACGGATCAGCCTGAGCGTTTCATTATGGGGGAGCTGATTCGAGAACAGGTGTTGCTCCACACCCGTGAAGAAGTCCCCCACTCGGTGGCGGTGGTGATTGAAGCGGTTGAGGAAACACCGAAAATTACCAATGTGCTGGCGACGGTTTATGTAGAGCGCAAGTCACAGAAAGGCATTTTGATTGGTAAGAAAGGCTCCATGATGAAGGCCATTAATACGGCAGCCCGTGAGCAAATGCAAAAACTCATTGCTGGGAAGGTTTATCTGGAAGTGTTTGTAAAAGTCCAGGAACGATGGCGACAGTCGCGCTCTAATTTGGCGGAATTAGGCTATCGAGTCGAAGAGTAAAGTCGCCCTTTGAACTACGATAGCCATCCTACGCTGGCTAGGGTTTATGCTCCGTTAGCAATCATTTGAATTGCTTTGGGCATGGCTGGGTCAAAGCCACTAAAGTCCCAGGAATAGGGATCTTGGGGATCTACCAGACTGACTTTGTAAGGCGCTAGGGTGACGTAGATCGCCTTAGCGTTGGGGTTTACCTGACGACGGTAGTCTGTGAGACGTTGGCTAGGGTGGGACTTGCCAGCCCAGCTTTCGGAATCTGTCCAGAAACAGAACACGTCTACATGGATACGGTGCTTAATCGCCCAATCGTAGGCGACGGATGCATCTGTGCCACCAAAGTTGTTGTTTTGGGCTTTGGCTAGGGCTGAACTAAAGCTGTCACGGGCCGTAATGTTGAGATCCCGAAACTCCGTCGCAAAGCCGCGAATGACATAGTTGCGCTCTGCCTTTGCTGTTGCTAGGGCCAGGGTCGTGGCAATTTCACAGCACGTTAGCCCCACAGAGCTAACGGTGTAGTAGGACATGGACCCCGACACATCAATGGCATGTAAGAAGGTCTTGCCCGTGGGCTGAATCACATCAAAGGAGCGCTCTAGGGCGGTTTCTAGGATGTCTAAGACCCGAGGAATGGGCTGCCAAGTTTTCTGACTACGTCCCAATTGGCCTCCAGACTGGTATGTCTTCAGTGCTTTGAGAATGTCAATGGGGTGGAGTCGGCTTTTGCGCAGTTGATTTTTGTTTTGTAGTCGCTTGGCTAAGTGGTTTAAGTTTTTGTTGCGGTGGGTTTGGAGCACACCCAGGTGGGTCAAGGACCCCAAATTACGTAACAACGCCCCCATGGGCATCTCTTGAAATAACAACTGCCAGGCGGTTCGATCCATCTGACCGATGGGGGTGATCATTTCGTGGGTCAAACGCCCCTGACGAATGGCTTCTAGGGTTAAAGTGGGGTCTTGCTTGACCCGCTCGTACCACCAGATCTGAGCCATGGCATCACTGGGGGGTGTTTCGGGTACGGTTTTCCAGCCCTGGGTAGCCCATTGGTACAGGGCCTGGTGTTCTGGAGTGTCAGGCTTCACATGGAATAACCGCAGGGCATCGCGATGGGTATAACCATGGCGCCGTTGGTACTTTAAGAGCTGATAGGCTAGG
>CALHGI010000418.1 GCA_938029995.1 uncultured cyanobacterium
GTTGTGCCTTGAGCCGCTCTGCTTCTGCTTTTTGTAGGGCTTGGTCTGCCTTAACCCGTTCAGTTTCAGCTTTTTGTAAGGCCTCATCGGTGGCTTCCAAACTCAGCGCCAGCTGAAACTCAGATTTCTTGCGGAGGCTAATATCTTGCCAGAACACCGACAGCCCGTCTTCCCTGGGATATAGCCGAAACTCCAGCCAGCAAGAATGGCGTATATATTCGGCTTCAAAGGTCACTACAGACTGCTGATCGATGGCCTGCTGGTAGTAATGTTTGACCTGAAAGCCGAGTTCTTGGGGGAAGGTTTGCCAAATGGATAGTCCGAGGAGATCGTCGATGGATTGACCCAGGATCTGAGCCGCTTGCGCATTAATGTAGGTGATATTCCACTGCTGGTTCACGCTGACAAAGGCATCATCAATACTTTCGAATAGGTTGCTGGTCAGCTGTTTGACTTTACGGGACTGGTTCATCAGCAACAACAGATAGCCAGTACCGCCCAGCATGCTCACAAACCAAAATGTAGCCGCTAGCTGGAATAGGCTAGAACGTTTGGCGGTAGATTCGTAGGCTAAATCATAGGCGGTGGATAAATCTTGAATGTGTTGGGTGGTGGGTAAGGTCAATAGCTCCTGGGTGAGCTGATCCACGCGGGGTTTATTGTCGATAATAATTTTGGCGTGGGCGAGGGCGTTACTGACATCTGTGCGATTGTTGACGGTGCCCTGGCGAAGAGAGGCTTGAATGGTTTCAAGTTGGAGCTGCAGTGCGGGTACGAGTTCATCATCGGAGGACAGGGCATAGATCGCGATTTGATCAAAGATCTCCGTTAGGGATTGATAAATTTGGCGATCGGACTCATTATTGGTGCTGCCTTGCTTAATTTCATTAATTAAAAACGGCAAATAGGATAGGGAGTTTTTTAGGAGGGCATTTTGAGCCTTAAACTGTTCTGAAAGCTCCACTTTTCGAGCCAGGGTTTGATGACTGTCTTCTAAAATAGATTGCAGCTTTTTGGATTCCTGCTTACCGAGGAAATCCGGCGTCTTTGCCAGGTAACTTTGAACTGTCTGTACCTGTTGCAGTTCCTCAATCAGCGGGTCATAGGATGCTTGCAGCGAATAGCGGGTTTCTAGAATATGTTGATTGGCGGTCAGGTCGTGCTGCAGCTGCTTAGCGATGCCCTCTTGATAGTTTAAGTGATCGTCAAATTTAATTGAGCGACTTTGGGCCACAAGGCCCACCCAAACGACTAGGGCGCCAATGGCTGCCGTAAGGAGAATTGGTTTATTTTTCATGGTCATTTCCTGCCACGTTTGCCGTTAGGGTGTTGAGAAACTGTAGGATTTTGTCTATCTCTTCTTGGTCTGGAACCCGGCCAAGTTGGTACTTAAACATGGTTTTGACAGCCTCTTCTAGGGTGTCTACACTGCCATCATGGAAATAGGGCGCGGTTAGAACAACATTGCGTAGGCTGGGGACCTTAAAGGTGTAGCGGTCTTCTTCCCGCTGGGTCACGTTATAGCGGCCTAAGTCTTCTGGGGTAATATCACCTCGATCTTGAAAGTAGTCGCCAAAGACACCAAACTTTTGAAACATATTGCCGCCGATGCCAACGCCCTGGTGGCAGGCAATGCAACCATAGTCTTTAAAGCCCTGATAGCCTTGCTTTTCGGCATCTGTAAGGATATTTTGATTGCCCCGCAGGTACTGATCAAACCGAGAATTGGGGGTGTAGAGTGACCGCTCAAATGTTGCGATCGCATCCTTAATGCTATCCGCTGTAATACCATCGGGATAGAGCTTTTCAAAATCAGCTCTATACTGTTTCGAAGCCGTGAGCCGTTGCACCACCTCAGGCCAGCTAGAATTCATCTCATGTTCACTGGTCAAAGGCCCATCAATTTGGTCTTCCAGGGTATCGGCCCGGCCATCCCAAAACTGTTTAATATTTAAGGCACTGTTCAACACCGTGGGCGCATTGATAAACCCCTGTTGCGTACCCACTGATTTCGGTAGTTGATCCACCCCAGCCAGGGAAATACTGTGGCAGGTGGCACAGGAAACTTGCCGATTTTGGGACAGCTGTTTCTCATGAAAGAGCTGATTTCCGAGATCCACCTTGGCCCGATCTAGCTCAATTTCCAGAGGAATCGGAGCAATGGGTTCCGCCACCATGGCGATGGGATCTGCCGAGCCATCGTCCCCATTTTCTATGGCATTGGCTGGCAACAAGAAAGCCAAACTAAATGACAGCACCCCATAAATCATAAAGAGCATAAGGGGATTACGCCATCGCATTACATACGACAAACTATGCTTAGGCAGCATAATAAATCAAAACCTCATAGAATTATGATTTAACTGAAGATTTCCACGTTTTAACAGGGACTTCATCCATTCAGACGCCATAGCTATGTATGAAGTTCAACCAACCCAACACTTTTTCTCAAGGAATATCAGCTTCACCTAGGTTGTTCTATTTGTTTCTGGATGTATCCTTTACCAGACCATCCGTTGCAGCCGATTGTTCCCTACCCGTCCCCCTCGACCAGCCTGACGGCCTGAGCAATAGAATCGTTGTCAATAGCCATGGGTGAACCCATAAACGGGCTCAATGTCGACAATATAAACCCGACAAATACATAGCTTAAGGGCCCATGGTGACAGCTTTTATAGGCATAGGATATTTTTTTAGTAAAGGCACGTGAGATTCCCCTGCTTAGAACAGCTCCTGCACAAGGCACAAGGAGACACTTATTTTTGAAACACCCTATATCCGTGTATTTACGATGAATACTAGCCCAAGTCTGTCCTCAGAAAAATCTTACGTAGAGATTTTTATTCCAATCAATCAAAAACAATAAATTTATCAATATATTCTCGAAATTAGGCTGAATATATCTGAAATGTTTGAATATTGAAGGATTATGCTGCCATCAGAGCCAGGGCAGCCACCGCCAGCCCACCGAGGTTATGCAGCCCAGCCCCAGGCCGCCCCTAAGGGACAACTGAGGATATCTGTTCCATTCTGGTTACCTCAGGCGCAACGCACTTGCCCCCAACCAGGGTGGGCAATTGTCCCATCCACAGATGATACCAAGGCAGGAAAAGTCTCTCCGTTTCAGCCAGACACGCCCTCGGCATAGGCCATTTGCCAAAAGTCTTTTTCTAAAATAGCGACGGTCAAAAATGTTTTTTCCACTTCAATGCAGGTGGCATCGTCTGCGCTTTGAAGAACACTGTCCGCCTGTTGTTCCAACAGATCCACATAGGTGGTAAAGTCCGCATTTCCCCAGCGGTCGGCAAACTCTGCATAGGGTTGGGGCATAGGGCTATGGCCTTGCCAACCCTGGTTATAGGCTAACTCGATGGCCCAAAAGCCAGTGGCTTTAAGGCCATAGGGTTCATGGGCCAGGTCGGCCATAAAGGAACAATAGGTTTGGCAGGTGGGCTGCAGGGGCTGCCCTAGGTTCAGATTTCGTTCCATGGCTTTCGTCTGAAACCAGTTCAGCTCATCCTTGAGCACCGTCATACCGCCCAGGAGAAGATCGAGGTGGGATACCGGTGCGGATTGGATCAAGCTAGCGGCCAGACGGGTGAACTCCACAACAAAATGGTAATCCTGGATCAGCCAAGTATTAAACTGCTGGGCCTGAATTGTTCCCTGCTGACACTGGGCCAAAAACGGATGGACCGTGGCCGATGCCCACGGGGCAGAATATTTGTTGAGCAGTTGTTGGCAGGTGAGGGGCATAAAACACTGGGGTAAAAAGTCTGGCGTTGCTGATCCTCGGGATGATTTTACTAGTCTCAATCCGGCTATTAGACAGGTTTACCGATCGATTCATCCTCTAAATCAGAAACGGCAAAAGTCTTGCCAAATCCTTAGGGATCAAGCGGCGGCCAAATGGGTATCCAACCACTGCACCAAATCGGCCATGACCTGGTTGCGGTCGAGGTCATTGTGGGGTTCGTGGTAACTGCCGGGGTAGATGTTAAGGGTTTTATCCGTGGTGATGCGGGCGAAGATTTCTTCGCTGCCTTTAACGTCATTCACCTTATCGGCACTGCCATGGACTAGCAAAATGGGCACCTGGAGCTGATCAATATTGCGGCGGACGGCGGCAATGGTCACCAAACATTCGGTCCCCCAGCGGACCGTCGCCATGGAATGGGTCAAGGGATCATTCTGGGATTGATGCACCATGGCCGGATCGCGGGATAGGGTATCTTCCCCCGTCCCCACATCCATGGCAAACCGGGGCCATATACCCGATAGAATCCGCGCAATGACCACTAAGTAAGGCTTAGCAATGCCAACCGGTTGAATGGGGGGGCCGCTGATGATGATGCCTGCCAGCCCCTGGGGAAAGGTGAGGGCAAAGTCTAAAACAATCAGTCCACCCAAGCTATGACCTAGCAAAAACAGGGGTAGGGAGGGCTCATGGTGCCGTACCTGGGCCAGGAACGCGGTGACATTATCGCGGTAGTCCTGCCAACGGTTGATGTGGCCCCGCTGGCCCTCTGAACGGCCATGGCCCTGGTTGTCGAACCCAAACACGGCATAGCCTGCCTGGGTGAGGGCGGTGGTGACGGTGCAGTAGCGATCGCAATGTTCCCCAAACCCGTGAACCAATGCAACCACGGCCCTGGCCGTACCTGGGGGATACCATGCCTGATAAAACAGCGACACCCCTTGGGCACCGCTAAATCTATTTTCGAGTCGAGGAACTTGAACCACGGTCATAACAGGGAATCACACAGAGGGTCGACTGCCCAAAGGCAGTGTTTCAAAATGTCACAGGGTCAACCAAAGTCAACCAAAATAAACCTACAGGATTTCGACGGTGCCTAACTGACCATCAATGCGCACCAGCGCTACAGAATTTCGACGGTACCTAGCTGACCATCGATGCGCACACGCTGACCCGTGCGCAATCGTTGGGTCACATCCGTCACATCCATCACCGCAGGAATCCCATATTCTCGGGCCACAATGGCCCCATGGGAAAGTTGTCCCCCCACTTCCGCGATTAAGCCCCCCAGGTTTGCCAGCAAAGGGGCCCAGCCCGCATCGGTGTATGGCACCACCAAAATCGTGTTGCGGTTGATGGTCACGGTGGTATCCAGGGTATTCAGCACCTGGACTTCGCCTTCTAGGGTGCCCGGACTTGCACCGATGCCCGTGAGTAATCGTCCAGTTTGTTCAGGTGTCCTAGGAGCCATAGACAAAACCATGGGATCTTTGCCGTAGACCAAATGGGGAGATCTCCAGACACAATCGGCCTGATATTGTTGACGACGGGTGGCAATTTTATCGAGCGGGGGATCTGGAAGAGGATTAAGCGCCAGCGCCGAAGAGGCTCCCCATTCTTTAATTTCAGGCCATGTAAGAAAAAAGATATCCCCCGCCTGTTGCAAACTGTTATCACCAATGTAGTGACGTTCCAACGCCAAAAAACAGATGCGCAGCTCCGCTAACAACCGATTGTAAACATCTGCCACCTGGCCCTTAAGATCCAAGCGAATTTGCACTTGACGCTGTTTCCACCCTGGCTTTGTAACGTTATGGGAAGATTTATCTGTGGTGGTAGGGGGTTGTTTCAAGAACGTGGCCAGCAGCATTTTCACCGGGGCCGGTTGCTCTCGCCAGCGGGGCACCGAAATATCCGTTGCCACTTCACTCAGATGACCATAGGCGAGCAAAAACGCATCGAGCTGCTCAAACAGCTGATCGCTCTCGGGGAGCTGGGCCAGGGACTCAAATAGCGCCTCTGGAGGCTCTGGAACGGTGTCTAGCTGGGTGAGAAGAAAAGACTGCCAGCGGGCGATGTCTTTAATCGCCTCTATAGCCGCAATTTCAGGGTTAGACCGATAATCTAGGGCGGCACTATCCACCTGGAGTATCGCCTTGCGCAGGGCAAAACTTAGGGGCCCCAAAATATTGTAAACCGTTGCTTTTTCTAGCAATGCGAGGATCGTCCCTATCTGTTGCTTAATTTCCTCAGCAGATAGTTCATAGGGGGATCGCAGGGCATCGAATCCTGGCTGGAAATGCTGACGATTATCTCGCTCAAACTGCTGGGTCAGGTGCCATTCCCGGCGCACTAGCTTCATTAGCCCTGGCAGGTTGCGCAGGGTGGCCATGATGGGGGGACGGCTAAACTTGGCCCCCCGGGTGAGAAATTCTAAACTCTCCGCGGGCAACCCCATGCGCAGAAAAATATCCCCCAGGAGGGTGGCATTAAAGTAGGCATGGGAACGATGGAGCATGGCCGTTTGGGAGAAATCTAACCCGGCGACGCGCTGGCCAAGCACGAGGGTAAATAAGTCTCCCCATACGCCACAGGTGAGGGGTTGATTAATGGACCAGGTGAGGGGGCGAATCACACCGGGAATGACCTCCGCAGCTATTTTGCGGGTCCACAGGGGCATTAAGGTCGTAATGGGGCGGCTTTGCAACACCCATATTTGGTTACCGTCATAGGTCCATTCCACATCTTGGGGAACATCGCCAAACCGCTTTTCTAGGTGACGGGTGAGGTAGGCGATTTGCTGGATCAGACGATGAGGAATGGGGGTCTGGGAAGAGAGCGCCGAAGGGGAAGACTCCCCGGAGGGGGAACCCGACTCACCAGCAGGGTCATCCGGGTTATCCCCATGGGGGGCCATGGGTAAGTCAACCGCGTCAGACAATTGCCAATGGTCGTCGGACTGTAGGTCTTCGGGGGTGATGGTGACCTGGTAGCGCTGGGGGGTGATTTGCCCAGAAACCACCTGGCTGGCGGGTCCCGGCAAGGCTTCGATCACCACGTTATGGCCACAGCGGGCAATGGGGTCACGGCTAAAGGCCACCCCGGAAATGACGCCGGAGATTTGCTGCTGCACCAGGACATTCATGGGGGCTTCGGGCAGGCCCAAGTCTTGGCGATACTGGGCGGCACTGGGCCGGTTATAGGCTTGGAAACAGGTTGCGATCGCACCGTTCAACCCCTGCTCACTCACCACATCCGTCACCGACACATACTGCCCCGCTGACGAAGCACCCAATCCGTCCTCACCCACCGCCGAGGACCTTACCACCAAAGGCTGCTGGGGTGTGGGCTGGCACAGGTCCAACAGCGCCGCCGGATCATCCCCCGCCCGCAGGATATAGCCCATGGGCACCGGGTAGCCCCAGGCCTTGAGTTGGGAAAGGGTGGCCGCTTTATTACCCACCACCGTCGCATCGAGTACGTGGTCTAATGCCTGCAATGCCGACTCTCCTCGAAAAAAACGAAACAACCGCCGGGATTCAGTGCGGGTGCCCTGGTCGGGCAGCTCCAAATCATCCGGCAGTTTCTGATAAATCCAGCCAATTAGCGCCATTAAACAGGCCACGGCCCCCAGGCGCAGACCATCGTTGTGGACCATGCCCGTCAAAACCGGCAATAACACCAATGCAAACATCCGCCCCTGTTTCCGCTCCCGCAACACCGTAAACGCAACCAAACTCAGTAGCCACCCCAGTACGGCCACCAGCGGGTCATAAACCAGAAACCCCCAGCTGACGTTGGTCACCCCCGCCCCTTGGCTGAGCCAGTAGCGCCCCATCACCAAGGCAATGAGCGCCACCACCGGCCAAATGGGGTCCCCCGGAAAAAAGTACCGCGCCAGCAGCACAGCCCCAATGCCCTTAAAAGCTTCCAAAAAAACAGCGCCAATCCCCACCACCGTGCCGCCATGGTAAAACGCAGCCGACACCCCCACATTGCCAGTGCCAATCTGCGACAGTCGTTTCCCCGTGGCCAGCTGCACCCACCATCCCGTCAGCGGCAACCCACCCCACAGTGGACAAACCACAAAAATCAATAGTGCGCCCCACACCTGCTCCATGCCTAGCCCGGTCAAACCTTAGAGAATAGTTCTATCTGACCACTAGTCGGTGGAACTATGGCCAATCCTTAAGCTAAGCCTTAGCAATGGCCCAGTGGTTCACTGGGGTGGTGCGTGAACCACTGGGCAGTAAACCCCTGAGTCGTGCACTGGTTTTGCCCTGGCATATCAGCGACGATCTGGGGCTTGGCCTGGGGACCGATCTGTGACCGGACCCCATGGGCAACCCGCGAAGGTAAGCCCAGGGCGATGGCCTATCCCACGGATATGGCATTTCTATGTCGATTCCCTAGCGCTTCAGCAGGGGCAGCTTAACCGTCGCAATGGTGCCCGATTTTGCATCTGAGGCCATGGCAAACTGTCCTTGGTGCGCTGCCACAATGCGTTTAACAATGGCCAGCCCCAAACCATTCCCCGTAGATTTCGTAGTGAAAAACGGTGTCGTCAGCTTTGCCAAAATCGATGGCGGAATGGGAGCACCACCATTGTGAATCTTGACCGTGAGATAATCTGCCTTAGACGCATGGGCAATCTCCCAGGTAATGGTGTCACCGGGGGCAACGGCCTCACAGGCATTCGTAATGAGATTAATAAACACCTGTTTAAACTTGTCTGAGTCGGCGGAGACAATGGTGGCAATGGGGTTGGGTTGAAATTGAACCACCCGACCGGCCACGATGGGATGGGTGCGCAGAGACTTTAAAAGATCCATACTCCACTGATTTAGCTCCAGCGGTTTACAATCAAGGGCCTGGGGTTTCGAGAACAATAAGATTTCATTGAGCAGCCGTTTTAACCGCTCTGCCTCATCCAAAGCCATGGTTAAGCGGGATTGAAAGCGGTCATCCAACTCCAACTTTTTAAAGCTAGTTAACCCCATCAAAACTGTTGTCAGAGGATTCCGAATCTCATGGACAATCATGGACGCTAGCTCGCCCACCTCTGCCAAATGGTCAATGGCTTGACGAGCTTTGATTTCTGCTTGCTTGCGCTCAGCCTCCAAGCGTTTTCTCTCGCTGATATCCCGCACCATGGCTAAAATGCAGGGTCTCCCCTCAAAATCGATGGGGGATGCGGAAATCTCGGCGGGCAGTTTTCGCTGACCTTTGGTCAAACAGGTGAGTTCATCGGTCCAACCTTGCCCTTCTTTGAGAACAGTTTGGGCAAATGCCTGCAACTGAGGCATTTCATCGGGATGCACCTGGGAGATTTTAGTGGAGGTGATCAGTTCCTGGCGAGAATAGCTCAATAGGTCGGCGGCTCGGGGGTTCGCCTCTAAAATCTTGTCTTGATCGGGATCGATCACAAAAATAGCATCATTGGAACCCTCGAAAATTTTGCGAAACCGTTGTTCTAGAGACGAATGGGCAATGGTTTCCATTTGTAGCTGGGCTGAAACACGCTGTAGCTCCACCCGATATTGATCTAACTTTTGGTTCAGCTGCTGATTGATGGAAACCAGCTTATCCTGGGCCACTTGAATCGGATAGGTGGCCTCTGGGAAAGAGTCCCCTGACCCATAACAACAGCGTTCCAACTGGATTGCCATAACCGCCTGGCGGGCCATCAGCGCCAAAACCTGCTGGTCCTCTGTTTGAAAGGGTTCGATGGCAGGGCGTAACGCCAGCAGGATGCCGCAATATCTATCTTGGGGGGTTTCCAACCTAACACCACAATAGGCCACGGCCAGCCCTGGCCGCAGGGGATATACCCCCAGACCGGGCACTTTCTGGGTGGCAATATCCTCCGCCAAAGACGTCCAACAGTCAGGATTTTCCGGCTCCCCAGGCTGCAACTCTGGGCTGACAATAAAGTGATAGGCACCAGGTGCTAAGCACTGGCCAAGCATGACCCGGCTACCGCCTAACCCATGGCGCAGACCCGACACCAATTCTTCTAAGTAAGCGTCGAGATTACCGGCCCTGTAACGCAATGTCGCTAGGGCAGACAACCAGCGAGATTGAAACTGATGACTCGGCAGACAGGCCACTTTAATCTGAGACTCATTCGTTAGACCCATGGCTACTCAGATAAGACGTACCAGAATTTTAGATGAGTAGTTCCTGAGAATCCATGATTCAAATCATGTATTGGGACATTCTCAGGCCTTAATGGCGTTGCTCACGCCGCCTGAAACCGATCAGATTCCGTCAGAAACCTCACCAAACCTGGGCTTCCCATGCGGCCACCGGCTGAATGTGTTCAGCCGGTGGCAATGCCCATAGACGTTTCTATGGAAAAGATTGAGGGATTTACCGGTGGACTAGCCCGATGGATGCTACAGGTATTGAGATCCCATGTTTCTATGGGGAGAAAAATTAATCAGATCCATAGTCCTCAAAGCGAAAATAGAGGACTGAGCGAAGTCGTTCGCACAGCGTCTCCCTCGGAGTTAGTCCGGCTAAA
>CALHGI010000419.1 GCA_938029995.1 uncultured cyanobacterium
ATCCCGAGGATCAGCAACGCGTTTCTTTTTATACAGCTGCCCGAGTAAGGCTGTATCCGGAAGGAACCTTCATTTCCAACCTTCTTCAAGGTATGTATTCTTTTCTATGCTGTACGGGTAGACCCTTCCAGGATTTTGATTGTCACAGGAGCAATTCCGCTAAACAACCATAGCGAATCAGCAATATGGCTGTTGTTAGCCCGTCAATTTTGTTGTGTCCCAGATTATAGGGTTAAGGCATTGAATTAGGTCTGGGCCAAGCCTTCGTGAATAGCGAATTGTTTCCAGCTACCGGGACCGACTTCTTTTTCAAACTCATGGGCGATCCAATCATCTCGCCGCCCCAGACGCCGAGCACTTTTACGCAGATAGTCAAGGATGGTAAGTTGTTCTTCCCAACTAGGGCGATGGCCATAGATAGAGCCGCGACACCATTCGGCTTGGGATTTACGCCCCGTGTGTTCAAAAAAGGAGCGTTCGGCCCACGTGGGGGCATAGTTGCTCTTAAAGGCGCGTCTGCGGTGACCATGGAACAGCTGCACCAGGGTGGGAATGTCGTTAATCTGGTGCGCTTGCTGAGACGAGTAAATCTGCACCATGTCCTCTAGTAGGATGGGCCGATCGCTGACCCACTGATGGCCACATTCGGGACATTTCACGATAAAAGAGTAGACGACCAAACCACAGGCAGGACAGGGCTTGGTGGGGGCTGGTCCCCCCTGGCTAGAGGACTGACTGCGGGTGGGTAGAACATATTCTCGAATATCTTCGGGAAAGCCTAGGCGTTCTAGATTACCTGCCTGGTCAAGGATGATGCCGTAATGCTTGCCGGTTTGGGGAGAAATGCGCATAACTCGACCCAGCTGCTGAAAATGCAGGGCACTGGATTTGGTGGGCCGCAGCATCAGCCCCACTTCTACACTGGGTTCGTCAAAGCCAATGCTAATCACATTGCAGGAGGTGAGCACCATCAACTCGGCGGTGCCGAGAGCATCGTACAGCCGCTTACGTTCTTTGATGGGGGTGTTGCCATCGACGGTATCAGCGGTGACCCCCGCTTTCCGAAATTCCTTGGCCACATTGCGAGCATGTTCCACATCCACGCAAAAGGCAATGGTGCGTTTGCCTGGAACCAACCGCTGCCATTCTTTAACGATGCGCTCTACAAGCTCGGGGCGATCGCAAGCGGTTTTGAGGTCCTTTTCGTCGTAGTCCCCCCCCTTTGTGCTGACCTTTTCCAAGTTAGCCATGCTATCCATGGGCAGGCTGAAATACTTCAGGGGAGCCAGATAGCCCATCTGCTGCAGCTCGCTGGGTACGGGGGAAGCCACCAGAGTATCCAACACATCCCCCAACTGCTCTTTACCCAGGCGCAGGGGCGTGGCCGTCATCACCAAATGCACGGCATTGGGGTGGGTTTTATGCATTACCTGTTTACCAATTTGGCTAAACATGGTGATGTGGCCTTCGTCATAGAACACCACGTCAGCGGGCCAGGTTTTCCACCAGCGGCGCTTGGCCATGGTTTGGATACTGGCGATTTGGATGGGGGCGTCAGGATTTTCGGGCCAGCCTGCTTTGATAAAGCCGCAGTCTAGGCCAAAGGCCTGCATTTTTTCATAGGTTTGGCCAACGAGGACATCCAGGTGCACCAAAAACATCAGCTTCCGACCTGCGGATTCGGCATGGGCGCAGATTTGGCCGCTAATGATGGTTTTACCCGCCCCCGTACCGGCAATAATGGCAAGGCGTTGATGGCCCTCGTTGAGTTTCCGGTATAGGTCGTTCACCAAGTCCACCTGGTAAGGGCGTAATTTGGGCGGGGGAGCGGGCGACGGTACCGGTGGGCCAGTCTCTGGGGTGGGTTGATTTTGTGGTGGTTGGTGGGATGACACCATTTAGTTTCCTCTACGGTAAAACCACGGCCTTAGATGCAAACGATGTTTAAAGACCCCCGTAAAGTTTAGGTCAACCTCAGTACATTGTTGTGGAAACTACCGTAATTGCGCAGAAAGGTTAATCACAAAACTAATCCGTGGCCAAGGTTTTACCTAGGATTTCCCATGGGAAATCGGATCATTTTGGACGGGGACAACGTGTAAGTCTATTGTGGCAAATATTTATCTTATGAACCGTACAAAGTCTTGGCAATACGCCATATTTCTGACCTTGGGCGCGACTACACTTGCCCCCTTGGAAGCAAATGCAGCGAACTATTCCCTAGGTTCAGCTGCTGATTATAATGTTGTCGTTCTCGGCGACTACAACCTCATTAACACTGATGTGGAAGGGAAGTTGGCCGTTGGTGGCGACTTCACCGCCAATACCTTTGGCGTTGGCAGCAAACTTCGGGGTAATGACCACGGCAACACCCTAGTGGTGGGCGGTGATATAGACCTGAGTAATGGCAAGGTCTATGGCGATGCTATTTATGGGGGCAGTGCCACCATTGCGAATGATGTTGGCTTTGAATTCCGAGCTGATGACAACACCATTATTCGTCGAGCCGACGTATCCCAAGAGTCTCCGCTAAACTTCGCAAACCTGGGGCAAAACCTGAAGGATTTAGCCCAGCGAATTGCGGATGCGGCCCTGGGTGCTACCTATACTGAAATCAGTGAGACTATTGCCGGGGGCTTGGCCACCACGATTACCGGGGCCACCACTAGCGTTCTCTATGAAGAGTATGGCAGCGATGTCACCCTGGCTAAATTTACGGGTACTGATGCGACAGAGAATGTCTTTAATGTGTCTGCTGATAAATTCAGCACGCTGAAAAAGCTCACCTTTGATGTGCCGGAAACAGCCAAGGTGGTGGTCAATGTAGAAGGTGATGCATTAGCCCTGGGTGGCTTTGGCTTTTACTTTGGTGACCAAGACTGTAATCCTGCCGGTGGCGATCGCACGGTGCACATGTGGTGCCGAGACCGCAGTCAAAATGTCATCTTCAATTTTGCCCAGGCTAGCGCCCTGAGTATTTCAGAAGTCGGTTGGATGGGTAGCATTCTGGCCCCCAATGCGGATATTGACTTCAATAATGGTCACATTAATGGCACGCTCATTGCGGGTTCCCTCAGCGGTACCGGTGAGTCTCATCTCCATTTGTTTAACTCCGATGAGCCGCCTGTGGAAACGCCCACTTCTGTCCCAGAACCGACGGGTATCTTAGCCCTTGGGTTAGTGGGTGCAGGGCTATCCCGCTTTAGCCGTAAGGCGTAGACCAAATCATACTTCAATAGTCTGATGGCCGATGGTACATGAGTGCCATCGGTTTTTTATGGCCTTTTTAGGTCTGGAGTCTAGTTAAGATATCGGACTTACCATCATCTGGCGGGCGACAAATGAGAGTAAAGCTGTTTGATGGGGACTCCCTAAGGGTCTGTCTTCCCCTAGTTTGTGGCAGTATTTATAACCTCGATGGACATCTTCTAGGCTACATAGCCCCAGGTCTTGACCTTCGTTGAGTTCAAGTTGTTCTATGGGTACGGTTAAGGCAGCGTGGTAAAAGTGACGAATCACGCGCTCGTCTTCGCTGCGCTCAAAGAGGTCAA
>CALHGI010000420.1 GCA_938029995.1 uncultured cyanobacterium
TCTAGCAAATTTCTGGGCTTTCCGAGATGACACCAGCCTTTTGACTACGGTCATATCCACCCTGCCCGTAATAGGCATTGCCCTGGGAACAACATTAGGTACATTTCTCAGCACATTCTTCCTCCGCCAGTTGCCCCCCAAAGGCTATCCCCTATTAAAGGTTGCTGGCGTTTTCAAATTCTTCATCTTCACGGCCATGGTTGGCCCCATGGTCAATGCCACCTTTGGGGTAGGTTCCTTAGCGCTAAACCAGTCCATCCCTTGGTCTAGCGCCAGTGCGGTCTGGCTCACCTGGTGGATTTCCAATGTGTCTGGCATACTCATTGTCACGCCCATTCTGCTCAGTTGGTCCCAATGGCGACAGGGAAAATCCACCACAATACCGACTTACCCCACGCACTATCCATACCAAAGAACCCAAAATCGTCTCCTGAAGCTTTGGCAAAAGAGTGAGCCATGCCTGCTAGTGGCTGTTCTCCTAGGAATTAGTAACCAAGCCTTTGCCCAGGGTTATCAACTGGAATATATGCTAATTCCAGTCCTCCTATGGTCTGCATTCCGCATTGAACAACGCTGGGTAACCCTACTCATCCTAGTGACATCCAGCTTCGCAGTGGTGTCCGCCGTCAATGGGCAAGGTAGCTTAGCACAGGCCAATTTAACTGACACGCTCATTAATCTCCAGCTATTTATTGGTGTCGTGACCGGCACAGTATTAATCCTCACTGCCACCATTGCGGAACGACGACAAGCAGAATCCAACATGCAGTTGGCCTTAGCCGAGCTGGAAATCACCAACAACAATTTAGAACGGCATGTCGACCAACGAACAGAAGAGTTAAACACCCAAAATGTCACCTTGCAAAACACCTTAGCCACCCTAAAAAAGACTCAACTACAGATGGTGCAAAGTGAAAAGATGTCTGCATTGGGTCACATGGTGGCTGGCATTGCCCATGAAATCAATAATCCTATTACATTTGTCCATGGCAATATTGAGCATATTGATCGATATACAAAAGATCTGCTTGATCTAGTGCACGAGTATCAAAAATGCTACCCCCATCCCCCTGAGAACTTACTGGAACAATTACATGCGGTAGAACTAGACTTTCTGCAATCAGACTTAGAGAAGTTGATGGCCTCGATGCAGATGGGAAGCGCGCGCATTCGCGATATTGTTTTATCGCTGCGCAATTTCTCCCGTCTGGATGAGTCCGATTATAAAATCGCTGATATCCACACGGGCATTGATAATACAGTATTAATTTTACGTCACCGACTCACCCTCAAAAACAACTTAGGCAATATTCAAGTCATCACTAACTACGGCCAAATCCCCTTGGTGAAGTGTTATCCAGGCCAGCTAAATCAGGTGTTTATGAATTTGTTATCGAATGCCATTGATGCACTCGAATCGGCCGCACAGGATCGCCCCGTAGAATTACAACACCTGGGAAAAATTACCATCTCGACTCAGGTGATAGACCAAGATCAAGTGCAGATTGTCATTGAGGATAATGCCCTGGGGATGACAGAGGATTTGCGATCGCAAATCTTCAATCCTTTTTTTACCACCAAACCAGTGGGCAAGGGAACAGGCCTAGGATTATCCATCAGCTATCAGGTCATCACCGAAAAACACCAGGGCAAACTTTGGTGTGAGTCCACCCTGGGTCAGGGGAGTCGCTTTATCATCCAGATTCCCCTTCACTAAACAAGAAATCATCGCCAAGATGCCGTCCCATCGCATGTCCCACCGAGTGATGCATCCCCTAACCAGCCATAGCTGAAGTTTTCACCACAGTCCCTCCAAGACAAAAATCCTCTTAGGGACATAAAGGAGTAACGGTCACACTAGCCCTGCACCTTGTGCCAGTTCCTGACACAAAAGTGGATTGCAAATAACCAGAGAGAAGGATTGTAGAAAACTACAATACCCTTTTCAAACCCCAAGCACAGAAAGGTTTAGCCTGGCCAACAGGATATCGAGATAAGCAATAAACAACCCAAAAAGCAACCTCAAGTTGGCCGATCTTGCCGACATATACAGTTTTTTTGCTGTGCCACTTCAAAAGGCGTAACGACATCATACGAAATTCAGAAATAAGGTTTGTTAGATTCAATTCGTTGCAAGAGTCTCACAGCCTTAATCCGTTGTTGAACTCTCTTGCCTAGGGTGTCCAATGCGTATTGTCCTAAAAGCTTTTTAGTAACCCACCGCCCCCAATTCACCATCTACTCCACATTCAAAGTTCTAGGCTCTACCCTGAAAGTCTCCTCACATTGAAATCAGACTTACCACCATGCTTGTGAGTTTGAGTTCTTTAAAGGTTGTTGTCCCCTGTTGACTGACCTAGAAACATTAATATCCCATCCACAGTTTTTATCCTGGAGAATCTTAACTATGCTGAATATTCGACGTTTCCAAACTACAACAGCCCTATTACTGGCCCTAGGCATGGGAGCAGGTGCGATCGCACCGTTTATCGCCACCACCCCGGTCATGGCCCAAACCCAAGCCCAGAGACAGTTCACCGATGTATCCTCCAACTATTGGGCCAGCCAATTCATCTCCAGCCTGGCCCAACGCAACATCATTGCAGGCTTCCCCGACGGCACATTTCGCCCCAATGAACCCGTAACCCGTGCCCAATATGCCGCCATGGTGCGCAAAGCCTTTAACCAAACCACCATCCGCAACAGCACTCGCTTTGTAGATGTGTCAACCGACTTCTGGGCCGCCACCGCCATCGATGATGCCTATCGCATGGGCTTTTTATCCGGCTACCCCAACAATGTATTTGAACCCAACCAAAATATCCCCCGTGCCCAGGTCCTGGTTTCCTTAGCTAACGGCCTTAACTACCAAGCCAGCACCATCGCTAGCGCCAATGTTTACGGCGATTCTGGCTCCATTCCCAGCTACGCCACCGCCAGCATCGCCGCCGCCACAGAACAGCAACTCGTGGTCAACTACCCCAACGTGCAGGCCTTGCGCCCCAATCAAACCGCCACCCGCGCAGATGTGGCCGCCTTTATTTACCAGGCCTTAGCTAGCCAAAACCAAGTGGCAGCAGTGCAGTCTCCCTATATTGTGCAACTACGCTCAACCACAGCTCAATCCAGCATTACCACCGGCACCACCATTGCCGTCGACTACACCGATGGGGATCAGATTGTGCTGTTACCCGATGAGACCCTCCCCCTTACGCTTCAGGTGGCCGAAGCCGTCACCAATCGCCAAGGTCAAGTACTCATTCCCCGGAATAGCCAGGTCATTGGCGAACTACGTCCAGCCACCGTCGGCAGTCAGCAAGGGTCCCAATTCGTCGCCCAAACATTGGTCCTTGCCAATGGCCGTCGGCTTGACCTCCAGGCACAATCCACTGTAATCACCACCACAGAAACAATCCGCCGAGGTGCAAGCATTGGCGAGGTGTTTGCAGGTGCGGTGTTGGGCTCCGGTGCGGCTGCGGCCATTGGCTCAGTCACCGGCGACGATGAAGTGCAGACCTGGGAAGTATTGACAGGTACCGTAGCGGGGGCGATAGGGGGTCTGGTGCTGGGACGAGAGCGCGTAGAGGTCATCTCAGTGAATCCTGCCAGCGATTTAACCCTAACCGTTAGTCAAACCTTAGTCTTAGCAGAATAAAGGTACCATCCCCTGTCAGGGCAATCTCTTGGGGTTGCCCTCCGACTTTTTGCCACACATTCACCATATACCCATAAATATCCCCTAGGAGATATCGGTTAATCGCAACAGTTTTACAAAGCTAGCGCCAAACCAGTGTCCTAGGGGATATTT
>CALHGI010000421.1 GCA_938029995.1 uncultured cyanobacterium
TCATTGGCAACTGGGGCAAGCCGCAGACTATACCCAGCAGCAGTACCAGGCAGATCGTTTTGTTAAAGCTTACGAAGCGGCTCCCGGTACCCGTATGGCCTTTTATTATGAGGTGTGGCAAAGGCTCTTGCCTTTAAGTGAGCAGCAGCGTCAACCCATTCTCCGGCAAGTTTTAGACTGGAGTGGGAGCCCTCACCAAAAGCAGCCTGAACGTCGTTCCCTATCTTCTGAAGAAGTCGCCCAATTAGCCCAGGGCGATCTGATAGACATTGGTGCCCACACCATTACCCATCCATTTTTATCGTCTCAATCGGTCGAGCAACAAAAATACGAAATTGAAAAGAGCAAAGCTGATTTAGAGCGACTCATTAACCAATCTATAGACAGTTTTTCGTACCCCTTTGGTAATCGCACAGCTGATACGGTTCAACTGACCGAATCAGCCGGTTTTCAGTGGGCTTGCTCTACGGTGCAGGATCTAGTGTGGCATCAGAGCGACTGTTTTCAATTACCTCGCTTTGGAGTTGAAAACTGGAGTCAAGATAGTTTTACTAAAAAACTCTTGAAATGGTTTCATGGTTAAAAACATGTCTCAACGACCTCTCGTTTCCGTTATAGTCATCTTTTTCAATGCTAAAAAGGAGAACTTCTTTGAAGAGGCCATAGAAAGCATATTGGCTCAAACCTATGACAACTGGGAACTGTTTTTAGCGGATGATGGATCCACCGATGGCAGTACTGAAATTGCCCAGCAATACGTCAAAGCGTATCCGGATAGAATCCGCTACCTTGAGCACGAAGGCCATGAAAATCGAGGCATGAGTGCTACACGTAACTTAGGTATTCGCCATGCCCAGGGGGACTATGTTGCTTTTCTCGATGCCGATGATATTTGGCTATCTAATAAATTAGAGGATCAGGTCGCACTGCTAGAATCCCATCCAGAGGCTGCCATGCTTTACGGAAAAACCCAATTTTGGTTTAGCTGGTCTGATAATAACCCGGTCTCACCTATGACTATAGACGGATGCCAGGTCACTGATCCATTAACTATCACTAGCCTTGAGTTTGATCAGGTTATTGAATCACCCACTCAATTGCTCCTCTACTTAAAAGATAGGAATATCTATCCTTGTTCCTGTAGTATGGTCATGAGACGACATGTTTTTCAAGAGTTGGGAGGCTTTGAGGAAGAGTTTCGAAATGCCAATGAGGACATGGTCTTTCACTCAAAAGTTTTCCTAAAGTTTCCTGTGTATGTCTCTAGTCAATACTGGGATCTCTATCGAATTCATCCAGATAGCTATTGGCGGACGGCTTGGCGAGAAGGTGTCGGCCAAGAAACAGAAATGATTGGTCGTTTTAACTATTTAACCTGGCTCGAACAGTACTTAACTGAAGAAAAAATTACTGATCCTAAAATTTGGAAGGCATTAAATAGGGCATTCATGCCTTATCGAAGACCCACTGCACACCGTCTAATGAATTTTATGCGTAGGGCTGGTAGAAAAATAGGCTTCATCAAAGGAAAAGGATGAAGTCAAGCACGACTTGAAGAGGAAATCTATCTTAATCACAGAGACACCTTGGGCTTATCAGTATGGAATCCATTAAGCCAAACATTAGAAAGACCTACTATTGATAACAGATTAAAAGTATTTTATAGGGCGAATTAGCATATGCATTTTATTATTACTGGAGGTGCCGGTTTTATTGGCTCTCATTTGGTTGAAACACTGCTTGCTGAAAATCATCAAGTTACCGTAATTGATAATTTGTCTAGTGGTAAGTGGGAAAATATCTCACAACATTCCAACCTGTATTATTTCAAGCAAGACCTTTTAACTTGTAATCCTAAACAATTTTTTAAAGACCAATATGATGGGCTGGTTCACCTGGCTGCCATGCCCTCAGTTGTTCAATCATGGTTAAGTCCTATGATAGCCCATGATAATAATATTTCGGCAACGGTAGCAGCCATTCAACTCTGTCAGCAGCTAGACATTCCCAGACTTGTTTTTGCCAGTTCTGCAGCAGTGTATGGCAATCCTATGCAAAGTCTTATCTCGGAAAAATGCTCCGTCAGCCCTATTTCCCCATATGGACTACAGAAACTGGCTAGTGAGCAATACATCACACTCTTTTCAAAGCACTTAGGAATTTCATCTGTAAACCTACGTTTGTTCAATGCTTTTGGGCCTCGCCAAACGCCCGATTCGCCTTATTCGGGCGTGATCTCAATTTTTGTGCGAGCTATACAAGAAGGAAGAGCTTTAACTGTATACGGTGATGGTCACCAAACCCGTGATTTTATCTATGTTAAGGATATTGCACTTGCTTTCAAACAAGCCCTGTCTATGCCAATGCAACCTGGCTCATCTCTAGTGTGTAATATTGGCCAGGGAAAAGCTATCTCGCTGCTAAACCTCATTGGGGTGATTAAGGGCTGTTTCCCTGATTGGAAGGCAGAGATTGATTTTAAGCCTGCACGCGTAGGGGATATTCAACACTCTCAAGCTGACATCACGCAGGCATCTTTAAAGCTGGACTTTACACCTCAGTGGCCCTTGCAGGTCGGTTTAGAAGAGTTGATTGCATCTTTAGCTGATTAATTCTGTATAGTGCTTTTCCAAAATATAGGATGGCTTCAGCTCTGAAAAGTTTGAATGATCAAATTAGACAAGAATTGATTGAAAAGGCTGGAATTTTATGAAAACTATAATTGTTACAGGGTCCGCAGGGCTGATTGGTTCCGAGTCAGTTCGGTTCTTTTGCGATCGCAACTTCACCGTTGTTGGCATTGACAACAACATGCGGCAAACCTTTTTTGGCAAGGATGCCTCCACTGAGTGGAATCGTGATTTGCTAATAGACAAATATGGAGACCGCTATATCCATCACAATGTAGACATTCGCGATCACGAGGGCATAGCTGAGATTTTCAAAACCTATGGCAGTGACGTTGAATTAATCATTCACACCGCTGCTCAACCGTCCCACGATTGGGCAGCCAAAGATCCCTATATGGATTTTTCAGTCAATGCGAATGGCACACTAGTGCTCTTAGAAAATACTCGGCAGCTATGCCCAGACGCGGTATTCATTTTTTGCTCAACCAATAAAGTATACGGTGATACACCTAACTCACTACCCCTGTATGAACAAGACTTTCGCTGGGAAGTGGATGAGGCTCATTTGTACTACAATGGTATTGACGAAACCATGAGTATTGATAACTCCAAGCATTCTCTGTTTGGTGCGTCAAAAGTAGCTGCTGATGTTTTAGTGCAGGAGTACGGTCGATACTTCAATCTGAAGACAGCCTGTTTCCGCGGCGGATGTTTAACAGGCCCTAGTCATTCAGGTACTCAGCTTCATGGTTTCTTATCATACCTGATGAAATGTACCATCACTGGTCAACCCTATGAAGTATACGGCTACAAGGGAAAACAGGTACGCGATAATATTCACAGCTATGATCTGGTTAATGCCTTTTACCAGTTCTACACAAACCCTAGGGTGGGTGAGGTTTATAATATAGGAGGTAGCCGCTTAAGTAACTGCTCCATGTTGGAAGCTATTCAACACTGTGAAGCGATTACCGATAAAAAACTCAATTGGACCTATAAGGAATCTAATCGTATAGGTGATCACGTGTGGTGGATTAGTAATATCCAAAAATTCAAGGATCATTATCCCAACTGGGATATTAGTTACTCCATCGTTGACATTTTAAAAGAGATCCATGAATCTCAAACAGTTCGCTTAGCCACATAATTGTCATTAGCACAATATATAAAAAGGAACCTGACTTGTATTACAGCTATGGCTCCACAGCTAATCAACTTATTTGAAAAAAAAAGTTGTCAGGTTCCTTTTCTTTGGGGCTATAACAGCTGCATTTAACTTGCTATTGATTTCTCTTATTATTGAGAGCTTTCACATACAAACCGTTTTTCTGAAAAATGTAGCTAATTTCATTGCCATTGAAATTTCATTGCTATTCACTTTTTGGGTCTATAGAACCTGGGTATGGAGAATTCAAAGCTTCGGTATCAGGGGCGTATTCCTACGTGAATTACCAAAGTTCCATGCCGCTGCAGGCTTGGTCGTCTTACTTCGGACTCTGCTGATTTTTCCAGTTTTGGAATGGATGGGTATTAGTTATCTTGCTAATACATTTATAGGTATCGTTGTTGGTTCGATAATAAATTATTTTTTTAGCGATAGATTAGTCTTTAGAAAAGACAATTTAAAATAATTCTAATGTAAGAAAATGTATCTTGATAAGGGTGTATTTAAAGACCGTAAAGAGCTAATTTTTCTGGGCATAGCGATGGCTATGTTTATAATTTCCTGTATTTTGATATCTGATAAAAAATATTTCTGGAATGATGAACTCTATTCCTGGTACTTTTTAGCAGATAGCTCTTTAGGTCATATGCTAAGGGCTTTCCATGACAGGATAAACAACACGCCGGTCCTTTACTTTCTGTTGGGCTGGTTATGGGCAAAAATCTTTGGTGCTTCAGAGCTGTCTCTCCGCTTATTCTCTTCATTCGGCGTCTGCATAGCTTGTCTTGTTACTTGGCTGACCCTGCGCCGCAACTATAGATTTTGGCCAACCACAATTGGTACATTTATTGTTTTCTGTACTTCAGATATGGTTCTGAGTCAAAATGCAGAAGCTCGGATGTATGGCCTGTTTATTGCAATTGCAGCTCTTGCTACGCTACAGTTTGATGCAATCAACAGACAGTTAAGGCTTTCAGCCAAAGACTATAGTCTACTCATTGGGCTTCATATTGCTCTAGTTCATACCCACCTGTTTGGGGGATTTTACAGTGGAGTATTTTGCTTGAGTTTTCTCATTAGAGATCTGCTATCTAAAAAGTTTAGATATAGGCTGTATGGTGCTTTTTTGCTTGCTTGGGCTTCAATTGTTTTCTATATTCCTTCATTTCTAATTCAATCAGAGGCTGGTCATCCTCGAGCATGGGTTCCAATTCCTATACTCCAGGATTTGAAGAACTTTATCTTGCTTGCTAACGGTTCAATTTTAGATCTTAAATATATAGCGATCTTATTTTTTATGCTTGTTTTCTTGAGCATACTTATGTTTCAAGAAAGTATTGCATCGATAGAAAAGCCTAGCAGTCATAAATCTTCTGAATGGTCTCTTTTGATTCTTAGTTTACTGCTGATATTAGTTCCTATTTTTATCTGGATACTATCTAGAACGGTTAAACCTATTTTCTGGGATCGCTACATGTTACCCAGTATCCTAGGCTATTCGATTTTAATCACTCATTTTTTAGATCAGCTACCAATATTTCAGGTTAAGCAACGTGCGCAAAGACCACAAGCTACTCTACTGCAGCATATAAGGACTATCCTTTTTCCCATACTCTTATTGTCCTTTATGGCAGTACTATTGCTTAACCCCATACTGTATGCGAAGCAGTATGTTTCTGGTCGCCCTTTCCCTGGTGAGGAGGACAACATTTATGGCTATGAGGACTTACCCATAGTGGTGCAGACATCAGGTGGATTTTTAGAAAGGATGCACTATTCACCTAATAGGGAGCGTTATTATTACATTCTTGACCGAGAAACTGCAGAATTGGATGAAAGTGGCCAATTTGTTCTGCAAGAGTATAAACATCTGGATGCGTACAAGCGTAATTATCCAGAGTTGTTAGGTGACAACATACTAACAAGTGATGATTTCTTACAGAAATTCGATCAGTTCTTAGTACTGGATCATAATTTTGATAAGACTTGTCCAACCATGGCTGTGGGGCTTTCTAATGCAATCAATTGGAAAAATCTACAGTGTCCTCAATGGGTGGAGGTAAGATTTTTAGGCAATCCTGATTATCAAGTTAGAGAGTTAGGAGACGTTCATGGTTGGTTCACGTTATTGCATGTGAGTAATCGTAGCTAAGCTAAATTGTTGATAAAAAGCTATTTCATTCAATCCCTGTAGGTAAGAGAAAAATGAACCAATTAGTAATTGCTGATAAAGGCTCTCTCAATGAATTAAAAATTTTGGGTGCTCGTGAGGAGTTTCGAGACCGCTATTGGGAAAAACGAGATCCAATTTGTAAAGATCGTCTCCTATGGCGAGCGCAATCTTTCCGGCATTTAGTGCATTTGCTGCCTGGCCAAACTATTTTAGAATTAGGCTGTGGTCGACAAGGGTTATTCACTCAGCAACTCCAGCAGGTTTCTAGAGGAGAGAACCCAATTACAGCGGTTACCTTCAATAAAAACGTTCAGCGTCCAGGTGCATTACCTGATTCCGTAGAATTCTTGAATAGTGCTATTACACCAACAGTATTAGAAAACCGGCAATTTGATTTTATTATTGCCATGGATCTCTTGGATGAGTCGAATTGTGGATGGATGTTGCAAAAGATTCAACAATTGCTTAAGCCTGGTGGTCAGGTCATCTTCTATGAGAGCAATCCCTGGAATGTGACGTTGAGATTACGTCGCTCTTTGAGTCAATTCTTGGGAGCTAAAGATCCTAGGCAGCTGCTCAACAGACCGAAACTCTATGAATTAATGTCGGAGCTTGGATTCATTAGAGTTTTCTCGGTGTATAACGATTTTGTTTATGCGCCCCTCACGTCATCATTAATTTGGCTACTTCGTAATTTATCGATCCTGTTAGAAAATACCCCGATTTTACAAACCTTAGCGGGCTCTATTCTAGTGCACGCTCAAAAAACGCCCCGTATCACAGAGCGGCCAATACGGTCTTTGTGTGAGCATGACAATCTCATCGGGAAGGTCTCCGTTGTCATTCCTTGCCATAATGAGGAAATGAATATTCGACCTTTATTAACGCACCTTGAGGCTTTCTATGGGGAGTACTTATATGAGATCATCCCCGTTGATGACAACAGTCGCGATCGCACCGCCGATGTCATCCAAAGGCTAGCAGATGAAAACCCTAAAGTTAGACCCGTTTTCCGTACACCGCCCAATGGCGTAGGACGAGCCTTAATGGATGGTTACCGAGCTGCTAAGGGTGAGTATGTGCTGTCGATGGACTGTGATTTCCAACATTTACTTCCAGAGCTGCGTGATCTCTTTGATGCTGCTGCCCAAGGTTATGATGTTGCTGTAGGTAGCCGTTTTTCCCGGCATAGTGTTTTACTAAACTATCCTATTCAGAAAATTGTTGTTAATCGAGGGTTTCATAGCCTGGCTCAGCTTCTCTTCCTGAGAAAATTTCGAGATTTGACCAATAATCTCAAACTTATGAGAAAAGAGGTTTTAGATAATATGGAACTGAGTCAACCGGGCTTCTCTATCAATGCAGAAACGGGATTACAACCCTTGTTAATGGGTTACAGCGTTAAAGAAGTACCGATCTCTTGGATTAATCGCACGCCGGATATGGGAGTCTCCTCCTTTAAACTTGTCAAAGTGGGTGGTGGTTATTGGCAAGTGCTCTTAAAGCTTTGGTGGAAACGACTATGCGGTTCCTATCGTCACTATCCCAATCGATCAAGCATTCGGTAAGTAAGATGCTAAAGAACAGATATGCTCGGAGAGAAAGTATCAATATTTTCTTTTTGGTATTTACTTGGATAATCATGGTGATTCTTGTGAATCCCATTGGAGATTTTCCATTAAATGATGACTGGGCATATGGTCAAACGGTTAAATCTCTATTAGACACGGGAAACTTCATCCTTTCAGACTGGACAGCGACTAATTTACTGTCCCAAGCGCTGTGGGGGACTCTATTTTGTATACCCTTTGGCTTTTCTTTTACCGTACTGAGGTTCTCAACGTTAACCCTAGGGATGATCGGTGTTTTAGCCACCTATGGCCTATTAAGAAGTACCTACGCTAATTCTGGCATGGCAACGGTGGGAGCAATACTGATTGCTGTCAATCCGATTTACCTCGGTCTGTCCCATACCTTTATGCCTGACATACCTTTTTTCTCATTAAGCATTGTAGCTTGCTATTTTTTTATTTTAGGCTGGAAACACTCTTCTAACCGATTATTAATGGTGGGTCTGGTGGTGACTTACATTAATCTTCTTGGCCGACAAGCCAGCTTTATATTTTTACTGACCTTTGGCCTCGCCCATATTATTGGCAACGAAAAAACACTCAAGACGTTTTTGGAGGGATCTTCTGCAATCTTTATAGGCTTTCTTGTTCAATTTCTTTATCAAATTTCTTTGTCAAAGATACTTGGCAAGCCTGCCCTATATGGCAATCAAATACATCTGCTTTTAGAGAATTTGCTCACTCAAAGCCCTCTCCGTCTAATACAACTTTTTACAAGTAATATTTTGATTATGCTTGTATATGTTGGGTTGTTCCTCCTGCCATTTTTAATCGTATTCATACGAGTGTTCTGCACGAAGTCTGGCAAGCCTCAACGCAATTTACTGTTTCTATTCCTACTATCTGTTATCTATGTTTCTCTGCTGGGGCTCTTTCGCCTAACCGGTCAAGAAATGCCCCTAATTGGTAATATCCTAACCAGCACTGGCATAGGACCTATTTCAATTAGCGGGTATTTTTTAGAATCAAGCATAGGTTACTGGACATTAAAGTTCTTTCGGATGTCCTTAACTGGCTTAGCACTGTTAGGTTTAGTATTGCTGTGTTTGACTATTTTTAGCGTCTTAAATTTCTCTGTTAAGTCAGATGCTGAGAGGAGTCACACGAGTATTAGTATCAAGATTTTTCTCGTTGCTAGTACGATTCTCTATCCACTATCATTCAGTGGCTTGTCTACCAAGTTTTGGTTTGATCGCTACTTGTTAGTTTTAGTGCCGTTGATGATGGCGACACTGCTTTTTTGGGTAGGTCCTGAGGACACCAATGGGGACAGGCTTAAGGGACAGAAACACGTTATGGCTTCTGCCCTTTCAAGCCTATTGATACTCTTTTATGGAGTTTTCTCTGTCGCTTCTGTTCATGATTATTTAATGGCGAATAAAATACATTGGCAAGCATTGGATGAATTGATGGAGGTCTCTCAGGTTTTGCCTAGCGACATCGATGGAGGATTTGAGTTTAATGGTTGGTATTTTGGGCAAAAGTTGGAAATTTGCAATCCGGATTACAAACCTTCCTCACCGAGTTCGCTGGTTAGCTGGGGTGATTTTTCTTGTTTATGGGGGGATGATAGTAAGCCTTATACGACTTCTTTCTCCGCACGTGAGGGGTATCAAATTGCCAAGCAATATGACGTCAATAGCTGGCTGCCTTTTAACATGAAGTCTCTTTTTCTTCTCAAGAAATCTACTTAGCGGGTCATGCATGTTTGAGCAGCCCATGGGCAGGGCAGGCGAGCTTATCGGCACCGTCGGTTTGGTGCTTTGATCGTCTGTTACTAGGCGCGGCCTCTAGTAATATGAATCCGGACATTGCTTGAGTGCTGCTTTGAAAACTATTTCGGATTGGGTCAATCACTACGGCCTGCGCTCCACCCCTAAAACTCAGCGTATTTGGCTGGTGGCAAGTCTTGCCTTTGCCATGCTGTATGGCATTTTATTTTGGCAACTGGCCTTTGATGCCCCTTACTCCATCCAGGATGATGCGCGACAACATGTGTTTTGGATGTGGCGCTATGTGGACCCCAGTCTGTTTCCCAATGATATTATTGCCGACTATTTTCAGTCCGTGGCACCTGTGGGCTACAAAGCCCTATACCGCTTAGGCGCATGGGTGGGCATCCATCCCCTCACTTTTCATAAACTTCTGCCCCCCTTAATTGGCTTGGGGGGGACGGTTTATGCTTTTTATCTGGCCATGGCCATTATTCCAGTGCCCCTGGTGGCCTTTATCAATACCCTAATCCTCAACCAATCCCTATGGATGTGGGACGAGCTGGCTTCCGGTACCCCCAAGGCCTTTAGTGTATTGCTGATTTTGGCATTTTTGTTCCATGTTTCCCAGCGTCAACTGTGGGCATGTGCCATTGCGATCGCATTGCAGGGTTTCTTTTA
>CALHGI010000422.1 GCA_938029995.1 uncultured cyanobacterium
GATGAATCGATCTGTAAACCTGGCTAATAGCCGGATTGAGACTAGTAAAATCATCCCGAGGATCAGCAACGCCGGCACAAAAAATGAGGCCTCCAAAAGAGCACCCCATTTCATGGTCTTAATTTTTACCGATGGATTAAACGCTCACTTCACCCAGTTCACGGGTGAGATGGTCGAAGGGTGAATCCACAAATGAGGTGTCATCGATCCCCTGGGCCGAGAGCTGCTCCTTCAGGACATCCTTCATAATTTGGATGGCAATCACCGTGGGACCCACGGGCACTTCCAAGGAATTATAGGTTTCCCGTAGACCGTTGAGCACCCGCTCCGTCAATACATCACAATTGCCCGCCACCAACGCATAGCTGCTATAGCGCAGGTAGTAATCCAAATCCCGCAGACAGGCTGCGTAGCGCCGAGTGGTATAGGAGTTACCCCCGGGAAGAAGCAACTCGGGTACCCGCTCATATAGTGCAGCACCTGTGGCCTTAACTAGGGTAGAAGCATTAGCGCTGATATAGGCAGCGGCCTTCACTCGATCGGTGCCACTGCCAAAGTAAGCCTTTAAAGAATCAATGGCGTCGCGATCGAGGTAACGACCGGTGATGTCATAGGTGCTAATTAAACCCGTCACCGTATCCCGCATGAAATCTTTCTCCCAGTGCGATTAATGTGCGACTCAAAAAATCAAGTAGGAACTTATGACCAAGCTAAGGGGGAACGTTCCCATGGCAGAACAAACCAAACATGGCATGCCACAAATATGAGAACTAGCTCAAAAGCGCTCCAGTTGCTTGTCTAGGCATCTTGAACATGTGTTTCACCACTGCAATAGAAACCCTAGAATCCATTCAGTGACAACGTTTACAACACTTCAATGCCAAAACCAAGTCTACCACGGTGGACTTATCAGCAGGCGATACAGGCGATAGAGAGGCAGATTGGAACAGTGTTTTTTTACAATTAGCAATCTTTCGTAATATTTCAGCCCTATACTCGGGCCCGATCCCACCCCCATTCGATGGATGGGTTTCGGGTGTCCCTTCCGGTCACCCGGCATTTCCTAAGTCCACCACGGTCGAGGATCAATCTGTAATTGTCCTGCCGGACCGCCAAACACCTGGCCATGGGCAAGGGTTAAGTGGCTAGAGAAAATCAAAATTGTAACAACAGACACAAAATGTCTGGATTACTGTTCCTAGGATGAGCCAAGCCTCGTCGTCAGAGTTAATGCGCCCGCTTGCTCCAACACAGGTGATCTATTCAGGGGTGTCATGAACCTTTAGTTATAGCCGCCACTAAAGGTTTTATCGGGTTTTCGGGAGGTGGGTACTTTTGCGTGAGCCATATATCTATGGTTCGAGGGCATCAGATATGTCTGCGACCCTTTAGGAATATAGAAAATTTCTAACAGGTTCACATTTTTAGCCCCACCCATTGTTTAATACTTTGGCCGTTGTTAAACGTGTGGCCTATCTTTACGGCAAAGCCCACATCCCCTTAATTTTTGCTTGACGCTGCTGATCATGGGTTCAAATCGGTTCGAGAATACGACTCATCGTCAATATCCTCAACCAATCCATAATTTTGGTTAGCAACGGCATTGTTGAAGACGGCTTTAGTGAATGCATTAAAAGGAGTAATCCATGGCTCAAACTGCTGCAGAAGTTTTGCAGATGATCAAGGATCAAGACATCCAAATGATTGATCTGAAGTTCATCGACTTGCCAGGTATTTGGCAGCACCTCACGGTACATCGCAGCCAAATTGATGAAAACAGCTTCACTGAAGGTGTTGCGTTTGATGGCTCTAGTATCCGTGGATGGAAGGCGATCAACGAGTCAGATATGTCCATGGTGCCCGATCCTACAACTGCATGGATCGATCCATTCATGAAAGAGCCTACCCTCAGTCTGGTGTGCTCCATTAAAGAGCCTCGCACGGGTGAGTGGTACGACCGTTGCCCCCGGGTAATTGCTCAAAAAGCGTTGGATTACTTAAAGTCCAGTGGCATTGGTGACACCGCTTACTTTGGTCCTGAGGCCGAGTTCTTTATTTTTGATGACGTCCGTTACGACACCACATCCAATTCCAGCTACTACCACGTAGATAGTGTTGAAGGTCGTTGGAACAGTGGCCGTGAAGAAGAGGGTGGCAACCTGGGCTATAAGCCTAACTACAAGGGCGGTTACTTCCCAGTTTCTCCCACAGATACCTCCCAAGACATGCGGACCGAAATGCTGCTAACTATGGCAGACTGCGGTGTACCCATTGAAAAGCATCACCATGAAGTAGCCACCGGCGGTCAGTGTGAGCTGGGCTTCAAATTTGGCGAAATGATTGAAGCGGCTGACTGGTTGATGACGTACAAGTACTGCATCAAGAACGTTGCTAAAAAGTACGGCAAAACCGTTACCTTCATGCCCAAGCCTCTCTTTGAGGACAATGGCTCCGGCATGCACACTCACCAGTCAATCTGGAAAAATGGTGACACTCTAATGGCCGGTGAGCGGTACGCTGGGCTGAGCGAATTAGCTACTTATTATATTGGTGGCATTCTCAAGCACGCACCTGCCCTCTTGGCCTTTACTAACCCCAGTACCAACTCCTATAAGCGCTTGGTACCAGGCTTTGAAGCGCCCGTAAACCTGGTGTACTCCAACGGTAATCGTTCTGCCGCTGTACGGATCCCCCTATCGGGTGACAATCCTAAGGCCAAGCGCTTAGAGTTCCGCTGCCCCGATCCTACGGCGAATCCTTATCTCGCCTTTGCAGCCATGCTCTGTGCAGGCATCGATGGCATCAAGAATAAGATTGAGCCCCCAGCTCCCATTGATCAGGACATCTATGAGCTAAGCCCTGAAGAATTGGCGAAGATTGCCTCCACCCCCGGTTCCCTCAAGGAAGCGCTGTCAGCCCTGGAGAGCGACCATGAGTTTCTAACCGTAGGCGGTGTCTTTAATGAGGACTTTATCCAAAACTGGATTTCCTACAAGCTAGATACTGAAGTGATCCCGATGGATATTCGCCCCCATCCCTATGAGTTGGCTCTGTACTACGATTGCTAATTCCACACCCACGTTTGATTTAATCGGCCCATAGGGTCAGACGCCAGTCCGGAGACTGGCGTTTTTTATTGAGTTCAAGGGGCCATCAGCACCAAGCCATAAAATCCCAGGGATGCGCTGTAACCAGGTGACGCCAGACCATCAAAGCAACGAAAAACAGAGATCCCATAGAAATTCAAAAAATAAATCTAAAAAGTATCGAAATATACAGAATTTTTAGATACAATATAAGTACAAGCATCTGTGGCACTGCCACAATGCCGTTGATTGACTTTTCCAGGAGGTCATTAGGTATGACTATTCAAGAATCCGCCAGACGCCAAGTTGTTAGCAGTCGCATGGCTGTAACCAATCGGCAACGTTCTCTATTGGGTCGGGCGGCGGCCAATGTGGGTATGTCAATGGATGTAATTGGCGCAGGTAGCAGGATTCAATGCAAACCTAGATATGATGCCCAGCATGCCTATGGTCGTAGCAATGCCGCCATGAGTTAAGGCCTTAGCCCTGGGTTCAGGACGCCCCCAAAATTTACGCTTAAAGCGGAGCCCCCCGGCTGAGATCTCAGCCGGGGGGCTTTATATGGCCGAATGCATCCAACGGCTTGCTGTGCCCATAGTTGTTACACCCAAAAGCGTTGAAGGATGACGTATGGCCTGACCTATATGCGCCAAGGGATAAAAACAAAAATTTGCCAAAGTTGATAGTAAAGATTTGAAAAGAAGCCATACAAAATGTTAATTTGCAGGGAGCTAGACTTGCAGGCGTAGTCATTAGGACTAATGTCAATAGTCTCGTTATTCCGCCTGTTAGGTTTTAAGTTTGTCTATGGCTGCACTTATTGCTCGTCCTGCCGTTAGCGGTCAGTATCAAACCACCCATCCTAAGAAAGTAGTGATGGTGGGCGATAGTCTGATTTATGGCTATGGTGACACCGAAGGTGGGGGCTGGGTTGAGCGTTTGCGCCGGCAGTGGATGGACCCAGCACAGCCCGGACCAATTATTTACAATCTGGGGGTGCGGGGGGATGGCGTCCAGCAAGTCTCCGCCAGGCTGACGGATGAGTTTAAGCTGCGGGGCGAGCTCCGTCGTCGAGTACCCGATATTTTGGTACTGTCCGTCGGATTAAATGACTGTGCACGGTTAGGGCAGTCCACGGGACGGCCCATGACCGATGAAGCTACATTTATTCGAGAATTAGATCAGTTACTGGATCAGGCAACGCAGCTCTGCCCAACCTTTTTTGTGGGTATGGTACCCGTCAACGAAGCCCACATGCCTTACGCAGACGTGCTGCATTTCTCTCGGACGGATCAAGAACGTTACAACCAAATCATGCGTCGCGCCTGTGAGCAACGGGACATTTCCTATTTGGACCTATATCAGCGCTGGCTCTCCCAGGGAAGTGATTGGTGCAATGCAAGACTCTGTGGTGATGGTCTTCACCCCAATGTTTTGGGGTATCGCACTCTGATGACAGAGGTCTCCTCATGGCAGCCCCTTATGGAAGCATTAGGGTAATCCCTCAAGGTTTCATTGCTAACTAGTGGGCGATGGCTCACTAGTTGGATTGTTTGTGGGGTTCAGCTACTGAGCGGGTTGGGCCGTTAAGAGCACCCATAGGCAGGCTAATGCGATCGCAACGGGCCAAACCAACAGCATTGTATGAATCATGGAATCCAAGGGTGCAGAGCGATCTGACTCAGGGGATGATGAACGGGTGGACATGGCTTGAACGCTATTAGAATCCGTCTAGGGAAGATTCATACTGCACTATTTGCTCAGTCCAATCATCACCAACGCGAATGGTAATGTCTGAATCCAGATCACCAGTGGAGTCAGCCACCACTTTACCAGCGCCCAAAACAGCTTCCAGGAAACTAGCACCATTTAGATCGCCCCGTTGGGCAATAACCATGGTCTGATGATTAAAATCAGGCCAATCTTTTACGAGATAGACATTTCGAAAGCCTTCATTTTGCAAATGGTTGACCACCGCTTCCCCCATATAGGGATCTCGCGATGCGTTTTGCACCGCTATTCGCAGGCGACTGATGGAGCGTCGAGGACTATCGTTAGCTAGCAGTGCCGTAGGTTCAAGATCAAAGAACTGCTGCATCACGTCATTAGTGCTATTGGTATCAGCAATCCAATAGCTGGCCCTATATTCTGTGGGGCTACTAAACCGTCCTGGCAACATCACCATGCTCAGGGCTTCTCGATCGAGCTGCAGACCAAAGCCTGCCAGGGCTAATATCTCTTCGGTGGAAAGATTGGTATCAATATGATTTTGCAGAATGCGCACAATCTGGGGCAGCTGGGTAATCACCGTTGGCGATAGCATGCGATCGCGCAGGGCTTTAATCAACACCTGCTGCCGCTGCACTCGGCCAATATCCCCAAGGTCATCCTGCCGAAAACGAGCAAACTGTTCTGCTTCTTCTCCGCTGAGGGTTTGCCAACCGGGCTCTAGATCAATCACTAGACCCTGGGTTTTATCCTCGTATTGCATGGCATTAGGGACAAAAACCTCAACGCCACCAATTAAATCAACAATTTCACGAAAAGCAGCTGTGCTCACCCGCACGTATCGATCAATCTCAACTTCATTGAAGTTGTAACTAACGGTTTGAGCCGCGAGTTCTGCCCCACCCTCCACATTGGCCTGGTTGATTTTATCGATGCCATAGCCCGGAATCTCGACCCGGGTATCCCGTGGGATTGACATCACATTGATGGCTTCTTCTTCAGGATCAATCCGAGCCAGCAAAACTGTATCCGTTCGTCCAACCAAATCCGTCGCAGAGGCACCGTCAATATCCGTGGCTTCATCCAACCCCATCAGCAAGATGGTTACTGGACGGGATACCTGATAGCGAAAGCCAGATTTCCACAAATCGCTCAGGGGTGGCGTAGCCGTCGCTTCTCCCAAAATTTTAGGCAAGGGCACCGTCAAGATAAAGGCCGCTCCAGCCGCCGCCGAAACCAGGGCCGTGGTGCCAAAAATGCCAGTCCAAGCAAAAACCCTAACAACGTTACTGAAGAATGAACGGCGTTGAGTCATGGCGGGTACAGCAGTGATGTCTGACTGGAATGACGGAGACATAGGAGATGTATGTGATGAAGATTGCTCAGCCCAGGAGCAGACAGTTAAGCAAAGAGCGGATGGCAGACCTCATGATCAATTTACATGCATCCAAATCCAAGTTCAGCATGGGATTTGACATTTTTTAGGGATTACTAAGCAATGGGTTGCTATGGAGAGCCCTATCTATGGTTTTCCCTATCCTTGCGCCTATGGTTACGTCCTACAAGAACCTTTTTAAGGATTTGATACGTCCTACACATAGGTAATAAGTTAACTAATATTAAGCTGTTTCTGCACTGTATGTTTTGCTGAATCGCTAATATTGTTCAGAAATCTATAAGGTTCAAGCATTTTAACTCTGTAATTTAACTTTATTAAGTAAGCAATGACACAATCTAACAATGAGACTCCCAAACTAGTTCCTATTATTTTGGCTGGTGGCAAGGGCGAGCGCTTCTGGCCCGTTAGCCGTCTCAAGAATCCTAAGCAGTTTCTCTGTTTAGACGGCAGTGGCCGTAGTTTGATGCAGTCTACGGCCGATCGCCTATTGCCCTTGGCCGGCAGCTGGGATGCGATTTGGGTTATTACGGCGTCCCATTTGGCTGAGGGTGTCAAACAGCAGTTGCCAGAGCTACCGGTGGAAAATATTTTGGTGGAGCCCCAGGGGCGGGATACGGCACCGGCCGTTGCTTGGGCCACCCTAGAAGTGGCTAAGCGTCATGGGGATGATGCGATCGCATGTTTCTTCCCCGCCGATCACTACATCACCGATGAACCGAAGTTTCGCGCCACCATCCGCGCAGCCGCTGACCTTGCCCAAAGTCAAGGAGCCATCGCCACCCTGGGTATTCAGCCCACCTTCCCATCCACGGGATACGGCTACATCGAACAGGGGGATGATGCGGGCCAATATGGTGATTTAGCAGCCTATCGGGTCAGCCGATTTACCGAGAAGCCAGAGCGCAGCGTCGCCGAAGAATTTCTAGCGAGCGGCCGCTATAGCTGGAACAGCGGCATGTTCATCTTCCCCGCTGGAATTATGATCGATGAACTCAAAACCTATGCCCCAGAGCTGATGGGTCCACTGCTGGCCAAGGGCGTTGATGCCTATGCCGAGCTAGAAAAGCTCAGCATTGACTACGCGGTCATGGAAAAAACCCAAAAAGCCTATGTGATGCCCGCCAACTTTGGTTGGGATGACCTGGGGGATTGGAACGCCATTGAGCGTCTAATGAAGGGCGATGCGGACAATGTGGACATGTGTGAGCACCAGGCCCACGACACCAATGGCTGTATTGTTTACTCTTCCGATGACGAAGAAGTGGTCGTCACCATC
>CALHGI010000423.1 GCA_938029995.1 uncultured cyanobacterium
GTTTTGCTCCAGCAGGGGAGCGTTAGGCAGAGTGAAGTCGCTAAAGTAAAGGGGCTCTATATCAACTTTCATGGGGTGCTCTAGAAATAGTCAACAAATGGTCGTTTAAGCGTTGCTGATATAAACCTTGTTCAAGTCCAGGCCGATCACCGTGTCACAGGAGAAACTACAGTGTTCAACTTATGACGTGGTGTAGCCCCATGCCAAATACAGGCAACAAATTGTGCCACTCTACCTATGGCTTTGCTAGCGAAAGGTTCTAGCGATCACTAATTTTGCGGACTCAGGGCACAAAGCTTATTTAAGCAACCCGATCATTGCACTCTGGCTAAATAACATCAAGCCGATCAGCAAATTAGAGTCTTCTACCCTAGGGCACCCATAACAATTTGCTAATCCACGTGTTTAAATCTACCTGTTCTAAACCGATAAATCTTTTGCCTAGGGCTCGATGGTCGACAGCTGACGAAACTCCGCCGGTTGGGTCACCTTCATGACCACCAGGGTCGTGTCATCGTCTTTGGAACGATCAGGACCAATAAAGTGGCGTAACAAGTTAAATAGGTACTCTAAAATCTCCTGGGAGCTGTCCAAGTTACGACAGGCCCAACAGACCGCTTTAATCAAATTATCTTCATCAAAACGCTCACCACGAATATTGGCCGCATCAGTAAAGCCATCCGTGTAGAAAATCACCACGTCCCCAGGGTAGAGCTGTACCTGGCCCTCGTGGTAGCGGGTGTCGATATCTAGCCCTAGCAACATGCCATCAGCATCTAATCGACTGATGCTATTGGTAGATGCCTGCCACAGTAAGGGTGGGTTATGGGCTGCATTGCCGTAGGAAAATAGTTGGGTCCTAGGGGCATACTCTGCATAAAACAGCGTCACAAACCGATTGGAACTTTCCAAATCGTTATGCATGACGCAATTAAGATTCTGCAAAATTTGACCCGGGGAATGATCGTTAAGTACTTCCGCCCGCAACATGCCCCGCAGCATGGTCATGATTAACCCCGCAGGCACCCCCTTTCCCATCACATCCCCAATGGCAATGCTCCAGGGCTGGCCCGATGACATGGGTGTGGTCGGATTGCGTAGCTGGTCATAGGTGGTGGGAATAAAGTCGTAATAGTCCCCCCCTACCTTTTGGGCTGTCTGACAACGGGCAGCCAAATCCACCCCCTCAATTACCGGACATTGGCGAGGCAAAAGCTTTTCCTGGATCTCTGCCCCCAGCTCTAGCTCCCGATCCAACCGTTCTTTTTTCCGTAAGGCTAGGGTGAGCTCGTCATTTTCAATAGCTACCGCTGTTTGATCCGCCACAAGTCGCACTAACTTTTGTCGGGTTTCTGTCCAGGCATAATCCACATCGTCACTAAAAACGTATAGGCGTCCACGCTCAACGTTTTGCACAATGATAGATGTGCCAAATAACTTTAAATCCGGGGCCAGAAAGTGATTTAACTGTTGATCCAGCGTGACCATGGCACTGCGAGCTGCCTGGTGGGTGAGGGCAGCGGCCTCACCTTCTTTCCCTTTGGCTCCGAGGGAGCCCGTCAAGGATGAGGTGATTTGCCGTGTGGCTGATTCCAGGGCACAGCGCACGGTTTGGCACGTGTCATTGGCCGGACAATAAAGCCGCTCCAGTCGCAATTGGCCATTGGGCTTAAAGAGTACTAATGCACCGCCCGTCGCATCGGTGACCCGACTGGCAATCATGGGAATCAGCTCTAAAAACTGACTAATGTTATTGAGGCTTCTAAGGGCAAAACCCAAGGAACTCAGCAGATCCTGGATTTTGTACTGCTCTCGCTGCAGCCTTGCCACCAGCTCCTTCAGCGCAAACACAGGTGTGCCGCCTGGCAGAGTGCTGCCCTCGGGAAGGGAATTGAAGGGTAGCGATGGACTGGGCGACATAAGCGCAATCGACGGCAGGGTCGATATCTAGGGGCTATACAGCAATTAAGAATCAGTGGTGACTGATGGGGGATGGACTCATGAACCAAATGCCATCCAGGTAAGATGTCTCAGATTAAAGCCCTGATGGAATAGAAAGGCCAGCAATTAAACGATTTCTGAGTCAAAGGATGACATGAACTGTGCGAACTTCCATAGGCCAATATTTTCAAGACGAAATCATAGCTCCGGTCGACAATGCCAAAATTACTAGCAATTGGAAGGCAATATAGCGGTCAAAGTTACGCTTGGCAACTAGAGATTTAACGTTACTATAAGTCCTCAAAAAAATTGCTGCCGCAAAAAATTACATACCCCTCTAGCACCTCAGCCAAGTCCTTAGAAAATACTGCCGCAAAAATTTAGACACCAATCTAGCACTGCAGCGGTAGGCGTCAAGGGTACTTCTCTCAAAATATTGTGTAGATCATTAATTTGTCAGTCCAGTCAAAGGATACGTATTTCTCTAAAGACGTGAGGGATGAAACATACAGCTTTAAAGGCTAAGCCCACTGTACGCGATACATATCAAAGACTTCCCCAGCCACGTGCTTAGTTGCCTTAGCACCCGTGGCTTTAATTAAGGCCCGCCACTGTTTTAAGTCCACCAGTTCGATATCAGCCCCTAAATAGGTTTCCAAAATTGCCCAGTTTTCCGCTAGTTCTTCCGCTGGGTTAATCACATCGAAGACAAAACTGCCCCCCGGTTTTAAGCAAGGTTTGACCGCTGTCATTACCCGCTCCCAATAGTCCAGGGGATAATAACAACTCACCCCGGTGGCAATGACTAAATCAAAGGTGGCGGGTTCATAGTCCAGCGTATGGGCCGGGGCAAGCTGCACCCCTTTGAAGAGCTTGGAATCTAGCTGCGGCCCCCGCTGGTTGAGGGCCGCCTGGGCAACCTGGCTAATTTCTTGCCCCACAAAGGCGGCCTTCCATTCCTTCCAGGGATAAATTAAAAAACTCAGCCCACAACCAATATCTAAACAACGCTGGCCTTTCTTTGGCTTTGCCACTTCCCAAAATTTGCTGGTGATACGTGGTGTTAAGCTGCCAGTAATCCATTCCCTAAATACGGCCATTTCTTGGACTTCGTCCGGCAGCTCAAATGGCTCGCCCCGATATTCTTGATCAAATCTTTGGGCGACTGCCTGCAGCTGGCCTACTACCATCCCTAATTATCCTTGCTGAATGTTCTTTTTGTATAACAGGTGTACCGTTCCTAACGCCCCTTCAGTGCTCTGGTAAAGTTT
>CALHGI010000424.1 GCA_938029995.1 uncultured cyanobacterium
GGTGATGGTTGTAGCGTTATTCAGTTGGGTAACGGGCAAGTGCTCTCCGCAACAACTGTCAACCCGATAAGGTGGCCATAGAACCCCAGGGACTGCTCCATATGGGTTAAGACTATCCCAGCATCAATAAGCAATGCTTGATATAGCAAACGTCCTGATGCATTAGGACGTTTGCGCGCTAGGTTAGCCGTTGATGCTAAAGGCTTTTAGGGATAGCCATTGTATTGACTAACCTAGCAGACGCTATAGATAAGCCCCTCCTCCTGTTTGTAGGCCTTCACCTACTTTGCAGGATAAAGGGGCTTGAAATAAACCAAAAACCGTAGGATTATCCTAGGGCTTTCTCAATGGCAGCCTTGAGTTCGGGGGCATCGGGGGCTGTTTTAGGGTCAAAACGAGCAACGACTTCACCGTCACGGCCCACTACAAATTTGCCAAAGTTCCAGCCAATGTCTTCGCCTTCACCCACCAAAAACTGATATAGGGGGCTGCGGCCAGGACCGTTTACATCCTGCTTTTCCAGTAGGGTAAAGTCCACATCGTACTTGGTCTTGGTAAAATCCTTGATTTCATCGGCCGTGCCGGGCTCTTGGGCTCCGAACTGGTTACAAGGTACGCCGACGACGACTAGGCCGCGGTCGCCATAGGCCTTATCTAGGCCGACTAAGCCGCTATATTGGGGGGTCAAACCACAGGCACTGGCCACGTTGACAAATAGAACGACCTTATTTGCGATCGCATCTGGGGACAAAGGTGTGCCATCCAGAGTCGCTAGATTAGTGGGTACAGGCATAATGCATTAACGTTTTTGGACAACGTTTTCTATTATCAACCATCCTTGGTCCAAGGAGTAGCCGTTGGTGACTTAGCCAAACATTAGCCACACAGTAAATAGGCCCTCGACGCCGAGCCATGGTCGGAAAAGTCATACTGATTCCAACTATCAAACTCAGCCACCGGAGAAGACATAGGGCTAGTCACCTGTTCAACACGACTCCCATGGGCAGACAAAATAACAATATTTTCATTGCGTCCAGCAGTATTTTCCAGTCTGTTATATTGTACCCCCAGACATTGTTCAGAAGACGACAACATAAATGACAAACAACCGTCTGCCTGCCCACAGTCATAGTCTTTCGCCTGAACAGACACCAGGGGAAACAAATAGCTGAGGCCTGTCAACACCACTGTGAGACAAGGGATAGACTTAAAATAGTCAGCCATAGTTAAGTTTGCATGAGATTTTAGCGCAACGTCCTTACTTTAGGCTACCTAGTAAAAGTCACCATCAGAATAAACGCGGAAATAAGCTAAGGAGAATCTAAAGTCGAGATTCCCCCTCAGGGAAAATACCTATGATGACCGATCAGCTGCCCATTACCCCAACGACAGAACAACTTTATTGAAAAGTTCCAAGTCACCGCCTAATAAAATTTACTGAGATAATCGCGTCAGGGTGAGAAATTTAGGAGCATTTTAGGACCATAGTGGCTGCACGCAAGCCACCTACTCAAAGGAAGAACTAAAAGCCCCTAAATTCCATAGTGTTGCCATAGAAACGCCCTACCGTTTCAACCAATTCAGCCCAAATGGCAATGTCTTCTCCCCATCAGTTCCACCCGCTGCCACAAACTCCGCCGGGTTTTGATCATATCGATTGCGCACCGGAATCGCTGGTCCCTGGGCATCCCCCACCAAAGCAGCCGTTTCCTCTAGGGCCATCCGCAGCCGTTTCCCCGCATAAATCGACATATCCCGAGGCACATTGATCCGGTCTCGCAGATAGCGCAGCCCACTGTCACTTCCCTTAGGGGGCTCGCAGAGCTCACCGGTCATAAGGGTTGTCAAAGCACAGCGCAGTGCTTGATCAAATACCTGATCTTCTGTTGGATTTACTCGAATAATGTTGTTGCGATGCTTCAACACCCGATGCAATGCTTCCATTCGAGAGGTTTCAGGTTCCCCATAGCCCACATCCGGCAACCCCAACCAAGGCCCCCCATCGACTCGTTGTTGATTTTCCCTAGCCTGGGATTCCCCATTTTCCCAGCAGCCACCCATCTGCGGCGGCAGATCATGTACATGGGTGTGAAAATCACTTTGAGTACCCCGATAAGTAGGACGAGTTTCCATAGCATCGAACCAAGCAGCAAAACCAGGGTTCTCTTCTCGCATGGAGTAGCCCTTATAGTAAAACAGGCTGGCATTCATTCGCTCCACATAGGGGGTAAACACCAGGTCCAAGACGCTAAATTCTTCTAGAAAGTAAGGACCCGGAGTAGCCGCTAGAGCCTCCTCCACCTTGGCCACCACGGTAACAAACTGTTCGCGGTTAAACTGCTCTTGACGGGCAGAACGCACCGGCTGACACAACCAGCTACACCAGGCCCGAAATAACAACCGCTCCAATTGCCGCAGGGGTATAGCCTTAGGTGACTGCATACCCACCGCCAGTGGACCAAACGCGTCCTCTAGGGCAATCAAGATATCATCACTTTCCGTAATTAACTGCCCATCTAGTTCCAAGGCAGGCAGCATACCCGAGGGCACCTTTTTCTTAAACCACGCCTCTTTAGTCCCGTAACAGAACATCGTCACCTTTTCAATGCGATACGGGATTTGCTTTTCCTCCAACCACAGCCAGACCTTTTGACAGTAGGGGCACCATGCGTGATTATCACGAAACAGGGTGACCCGTACATCAGCTTCGTTTTGGCCAAAGAGTCGTAGTCGTGCCTGGGCATTAGTGGGACCATTAACCCGATCGGTTTGGATGGCATCGAGGGCTTCTAGCTCAGGCCAGGTCAAGGGAGTCGCGGTGGGAACTAGGGTCATAGCTTAAACAGGCAAACGAGTTTAGATAGGGCTCATTACATAGTTTAAACGCAATTCCTGCAATATCTGATCATAGGCCTTGTCATTACTAGACAGCGCAAAGTTTATCCCTTGATTTCATCGATGCCTCAATTGAGTAAATGTTATACTGGCCCATCTAATTCAAGCGCTGTTTACTTCCCCTAAATTGATTCAATTAGC
>CALHGI010000425.1 GCA_938029995.1 uncultured cyanobacterium
CATTTGGGACGTCGACGGCAATGAGTACATCGACTACGTCGGCACTTGGGGGCCCGCCATCTGCGGCCATGCCAATAATGAGGTCAACGCCGCCCTAACCGAAGCCCTACAGAAGGGCACTAGCTTTGGTGCCCCCTGTTATTTAGAAAATGTCTTGGCTGAGATGGTCATTGCGGCTGTCCCCAGTATCGAGATGGTTCGCTTTGTGAATTCCGGTACCGAAGCTTGTATGGCGGTGCTCCGCCTCATGCGCGCCTTTACCGGTCGCGACAAAGTGATTAAGTTTGAAGGTTGTTACCACGGCCACGCCGACATGTTTCTGGTCAAGGCCGGATCTGGCGTTGCCACCCTGGGCCTGCCCGACTCACCCGGTGTGCCCAAAAGCACCACTGCGGCTACCCTAACCGCGCCCTATAACGATCTTGAAGCGGTTAAAGCCCTCTTTGCCCAGCACCCTGGCGAGATCTGCGGTGTGATTCTAGAGCCCATTGTGGGTAACTCTGGCTTTGTCACTCCCGACGCCGGTTTCCTGGAGGGCCTACGGGAAATCACCCAAGATAACGACGCCCTGCTCGTCTTTGACGAAGTCATGACCGGTTTCCGTATTGCCTATGGCGGTGTGCAGGAAAAACTAGGGGTAACCCCTGACCTCACTACCCTAGGCAAAATCATTGGTGGCGGTTTACCCGTGGGTGCCTATGGTGGTCGTCGTGAAATCATGGAAATGATCGCGCCCGCAGGCCCCGTCTACCAGGCAGGTACCCTGTCAGGTAATCCCCTAGCCATGACCGCAGGCATCAAGACCCTCGAAATTTTGGGTCGTCCTGGCACCTATGAACAGCTAGCGGAAAAAACCAACACGCTGATTACAGGCCTGTTGGAAATTGCCCGTGAACATGGCCACGAGGTCTGCGGAGGCAACATTAGTGGCATGTTTGGTATGTTCTTCACCCCCGGCCCCGTCCATAGTTATGACGATGCCAAGAAGTCGGATCTCGAGAAGTTTAGCCGCTTCCATCGGGGTATGTTAGAGCAAGGCGTATACCTGGCACCGTCTCAGTTTGAGGCTGGATTTACTTCCCTAGCCCATACTGATGACGACATCGCCAATACCCTAGCGGCGGCTCGTACCGTTCTCGCTTCCATATAGTCCTAAGGGCCTTCCTCACGTTGGCCTTAGACGATTATTTCCATACACGCATCTGGGTAATGGTTTATTGGGGCCATTACCCGCGTTTTATATCTGACCTACCGGTGCAGGCTAACTACCCTATTTCGATCCATGGACGATATTGATGATCTTCAAGTTTTAGACACCGACGTAGGTTTAGACCTCCCCCTCGATCCCTTAGATGACATTCCCCTAGAGGACGACACACCAAGATATAACCCCGATCAGATGCTGCCCCTGCTGCAATCAGAAAATCTGCAACAGCGGATGTTGGCGGCCCGTGCGTTTTACAAAATTCAAGAGCCCCGAGCGATTCCCCAACTCATTAAGCTGCTCAAGGACGACAGTCCGTTGGTGCGCGTTAACGCAGCCTATGCCCTGGGCCGAAATCCGAGCGAAACGGCGGTGGATGCATTAATTGCTCAGCTGGCTGATGATTCCCATGGCTATGTTCGCAAAGCGGTGGTTTGGGCCTTGGGTAACTGCCGTAACGAAAAGGCGGTTGTGCCGCTGGTCGCAGCGATTAAAAATGACATGTCAGTGGTGCGGCTATGGGCCGCTAGCGCCCTGGGGCAAATGGGGAAAATTAGCTTTGAAGCGATTCTCAAAGCGATTCCAGCCTTGGTGGAAACCATGCGCAATGATCCCATTGCTATTGTGCGCAGCAACTGTGCTTGGTCCATTGGTGAACTGTGTAAAGACCTGCCCAGTAATGTGGTGTATGCCACCGCGATCGATGCGTTAATTGAGACCTTTGCAGATGACGAAGACTTAGGGGTCAGAGACGATGCCCGCGCAGCTATCTTAAATTTGGGCGACCCTAGAGGATTACAGGTGATTGAGGAAATCGAACAGGAGGACTTCTAAATGTTGATAGGACACCCACACCTCAGTTTTTAATCCATAGCCCTAACTTAAGAGCCTTTTATAGAGGAGCAGCAATACTCTTCTATAAAAGGCCCAGTCAATAATCATTTATTAAAACTTAAATAAAAAGCTTGCAGGTGTGCGATTTAGTGAGACTGGCAAATCGAGCACACCAGTCCTTGTTGTGATATCCGGTGCATTAGCTATGTAAAGCACGGTTACACGTTTCGGTTTTTGTTGAAAATCTTATGTATCTACTCCAAGGGCTTTTGTAGTACGGTTGTGGCCCAGTGAGTCTACTCATCAAAACGATATGTGGATGGTACTGGGTCTCCGCATATCATTTCTCTAAATTTGTTTAGAGTGTGTCTTTAACTAACTTTAGTCAAAATTGCTATTGACTGATGACTGGGCTATACAAGTAGATATTGAACGAGCAAAGCACACATCGCTGTTTAGCCAGATTTATTGATTCCTATCCCTTCTAAAGGGATAGC
>CALHGI010000426.1 GCA_938029995.1 uncultured cyanobacterium
GTCGCGACGAATGATTTGGGTAACTTCGGTGCCCAGGGCATTGAGCACACAGGCAAACTCACAGCCAATGTAACCCCCACCGAAAATAACCATGCGCTTGGGTTGCTGGGGCAGGCTAAAAATCTGATCGGAGGTAATGGCAAGGTCAATCCCTGGAATAGTGGGTTTATGGGGTGCGCCCCCAACGGCAATTAAAATTTTCTCGGCGGTCACGGTCTGGCCAGCGACCTCGATGGTGTGGAAGTCTAAGATCCGGGCGCGGCCTTGGTATAGGGCCACTTCCGCATTGTCGATCATGCTCTGATAGATGCCATTTAGCCGGGTCACTTCGTCGTTGACGGCCTTAATCATGTAGGTCCAGTCAAACTTGCCCGGTTCAAATGTCCAGCCATACCCGGCGGCCTCTTGCCCATGGGTAGCAAAATGGGAGGCGTAGACCATCAGTTTTTTGGGGACACAGCCCCGGTTTACGCAGGTGCCCCCCAGCCGGTCAAATTCGGCCACAGCAACCTTTGCCCCATATTGGGCGGCCCGTCTTGCGGTGGCAATGCCCCCGGACCCTGCACCGATGACAAACAGATCAAAATCGTAGGCCATCGTATGTCTCCTCTTCCCCTAGGGGGCTGCCTGTTAATGTGCTTTGTGATTCTCAGCCAAACCATCCTATCGCTTGGGTGTAGCTGGGGTATCTATGCGGCTAAAAGCCTGCTAGTGGTCTGTCAAGACTAAGCCTTAGGATGAGGCGAGTAAAGCGTGAAGCGTTAAACGATATGAAGCGTCACTCTTTACCCTTGACTCTGCATCAGGACCTATCCCAATTTTGGCGTTGACGCTGTACTAGGGCTATGGTCGGTACTTACCGGGTCGGTGCTTACCGGGTAACGAGTTTTTTGATTTGGGCCAGTTTGGATGGCTTGTAGGGGGCATAGCGCCAGTCTAGGTCCAATAAAAACGACTTTTTGAGCACGCTCTTATAGTGGGAGAAGGTATCGAAGGAGGCCTTGCCATGGTAGCTGCCCATGCCGCTTTGTCCCACACCACCAAAGGGCAATCCTGGCACCCCAATGTGCAACACCGTGTCGTTTAGGCAGACGCCCCCGGAAGAGGTTTCTGTCAGCACCTGGTGCTGTTTGGTCTGATCCCGCGAGAAGAGATATAGGGCTAAGGGTTTGGGACGGGCGTTGATTTGGGCTAGCGCCTGATCTAAGCGATCGTAGGTTAGGACAGGTAAAATTGGGCCAAAGATTTCGTCCTCCATCACCGGTGAGTCCCAGGTGACGTTGTCTAGAACGGTGGGGGCAATGTAGCGGCTGCTGGCGTCGGTCTCCCCCCCCACCAGCACTGTGCCGCTACTGAGCAACCGGGTTAAACGGTCAAACTGTCGCTGGTTGATAATGCGGCTGAGGTCGGCACTTTGGGAGGGATCATCGCCAAAGAATTCACGGATGGCGGCTATTAGCTTGGTTAGAAATGCATCTTTGACGGTGCGGTCAATGAGCAAATAGTCGGGGGCAATGCAGGTTTGTCCGGCGTTGATAAATTTGCCCCAGGCAATGCGCTTGGCGGCATGGTCCAGGTTGATGTCGGCATCAATGATGCAGGGGCTTTTGCCGCCTAGTTCTAGGGTGACAGGGGTGAGGTGCTTGGCGGCGGCCTCCATCACGATGCGGCCAATGGCGGTGCCGCCGGTAAAGAAAATGTGGTCAAATTTCTCGGCCAGCAGCTGTTGGCTAATGTTGGCGTCGCCTTGAAAGACGTTGATATAGCTGGGGTCAAAGGTGTTGGCAATCAGGTCAGATACCACCTTGGCCGTGTGGGGCGCATGTTCCGAGGGTTTGAGGATGGCGCAGTTTCCAGCTGCGATCGCACCCACCAATGGCGACACCATCAGCTGAAACGGATAGTTCCACGGACCAATGATCAGCACCACCCCCAGGGGGTCTGGCTGAATCCAAGCCGAGGACGGAAAATTTTCTAGGGTGGACTTCACCCGTTGGGGCTTCATCCAGGCCTTGAGTTTTTTGATCGCTAGATTAATTTCCGAGAGGGTGGCGATTTCAAAATAGGCCTCAAACTCAGGTCGGCCTAGATCGGCCTTGGCCGCGGCCACAATATCTGCCTGACGGTCAACAATTGCCTGCTTCAGCTTAGCCAGCTGAGCCAACCGAAACTCAATGGATTTAGTTTGGCCTGAGGCAAAGAAGGCGCGCTGCTGGGCTAACGCTTCAGGGATGGGAGCAGATTTTGTTAGCTGGGCCGTCATGGTGCAATGGGTAGATATTGGTGAAACGTACCCTCTATGATGTCGTGATCTTAGGGATCTGACTACAGTTTTACTATTTAATTTTGGGTCGGATGGGTGGGGCCTAGTTTATGGGCCGTTTTAGAGCAGTAAATTCCGTGGGGTGGGGCCTAGCTTGTGGACCGTTTTAGAGCGGTAAATTCCATGGGGTGGGCAATAATGGGGCTATCCTTGGGGCGGTAAATTCTGCATCGTGGGCCATGGCTCACCCTAGGGGGCTGCGGCCTTTTCCTTTGTTACGCGAGGTTTTTTGCTTGATCCAATCCCCCATGTTCCAAACCACCCGCCGTCGTTTAGCCCTGTGGTACACCACCGTCACGGCTATTTTGCTGCTGATTTTTGCCAGCGGTGTGTACTTCTATGTGCGCAATACCCTGGTGGAGCGGGTGGATGACACCCTCAACCACGTGGTTGAGGTGGTTCAGCGTTCGTTGGTAATTGAGGCGGCGGCCCCGTCCACCGGTAGGGTGTTGACCGCCGCCGGGGTGAAGGGGGAAGCTCCACTACAGGTGAATGTGGACGATAGCTTTCGGGACAATGCCCAAACCCTAGAGGACGATCACATTGACATTGAGTGGTTTGGGCCTGACGGTCAACTCCAGTGGAGTACCCTGTCGGAGCCCATTGGGTTACCACTTCAGGTCAACGCCGCTGGGGAAACGGTGCACCTAAAAAGTCGGGATCAAGACAAGGATCAGGTGCTGCGGCAAATTAGCCGCCGGGTGCAGAGCAATAACCAGATCCTGGGGTATCTCCGGGTCAGCCACCCTTGGTTTGAAGTCAGTAAACCCAGTCGCCAGCTGGTGATTGATC
>CALHGI010000427.1 GCA_938029995.1 uncultured cyanobacterium
TCGGGTTGCATGGTGGTGAATGGAGGTTCGTTGATACCTTGGGTTGCATGGCTAGAGGATTTAACCACCGCCGCCACAGCCGCCGCCACCACAACCGCCACCGCCACCGCCACAACCGCCGCCGCCGCCGAATCCGCCGCCGCCACCATCGTAGTAACCGCCAACGGCACTGGAGGCAGCACTGGACGGTGATCCTTGGCGGGCAATCTTTTGGTTAAAGGTGCGGTCATAGTTGCAGCGTTGGCAAGTGTGTTTTACTTCCCGGGTGCCATGGCGAGATCGGGTTGCTTTGTTGACTACACGATTTGAGCGCTGTAGTGCCAGCTTGCCGCAGTTAGGACAACGTTTTCTGAAGGTGGTGACTGTGCCGAAAATGGCCAGAAGAATGCTACCGGGAACTAGCCATGGCAGAATTGAGGTGATGGGAGAGGGATCTTTTGTCCAAACGTTGGTTTGGGGCAGGGTGAGGATATTGCTGGGAAACCTAATGCGAATGTTTAAGGCCTGTTGCGGTTCGAGTGTTTTGGTGGTGACAAATTCAAAGGTGGTGGGATTGAGTTTGCGATCTCGACTCTCCACCCCTTCACCACGAAATGTTGTCACCTTATCAGCTAATGCATTCGGCACATGCACCGTCACGTTGCCCCGATTGATGGCAGCACTCCGTTCTGGGAACAGTGCATTCCAATAAATCTGACTATTGTTACCGTTAACCTGCACTGCACCAACCGCACGATACTGAATCATAAATGTATGCGTTTCGGGAGGTGTGAGTGGATGTTGCCACCGAATCCAATAGTCATTGTTTCGAATGCCGGTCTCTACGGTTAGAGGTTCATTATTTTCATAAACTGCGACATCCGTGATGCTATCAATGCCATCAAGGGGGATATAGCGGTACCTTTCATGGGTGTGATTTTGGGTGAAAACATATTTCTGAGTTTCGGTTACCAATAAATCACCGTCGGTTTCTAATGTGAGATCCACATCGATGGAGTCCCAAAAGAAGGGAGTAGACGCTTGAGCTACACCGATACCTAAACAAATAAAACAGGTTAATATCGCTGCGCATAGTCGCCAGGCAAGTCGATTAAGAGTGAGCATGCAAACTTTATTCCTATGGACACGATTTTCTTCTTGCTATCAGCATAGGAACATTCACCGTTGGCCAAGGCATAGGGTCAGTTATGAAGTTAGTTATGAACTAGCAATCGCCTCGCTAGTTCAGCCTAAGTGGGCTATACAAAATCCCGATGGCCAGTTGCCCTCATTGTCCAACGGCTCAGTTCATTTTTTAACCATACTTTGGCTGCCCTGACTCAAGAAATGGAGCGATGGTTAACTCGCCCATCATCAGGGGTATGACATTCGTTATGGATCCTAACCGTAAATTGTTGGCTAGGGTCCATCTGCGGAAGCTTTAAATAGCCGTGATGATAGGACAGAGGGTCGACGTGGCCCTGAGTTAGGGCCTGTATCGTTCAGAAGGTATCTTGGCATTCTATCCGGGAAAGCTTGAAACAAATAAACTTGTTTGCTGAGCATAGCTGTGTTCATAACCCAACTGACTAAATCTATTCTCCGGCACTATTTAAGCACGTTGCCCCATCAGACTCGTTTAGTCCGATATGGAGCCCTCGTAAATATAAAATATTTAACCTCTGTCTTAGAAGAAATTAAGCCAGCGGTTTTTCCAGAACCCTTGCCAGTCGAAGAACAAGCTGTTATTCCTGAGCTGATTCAAACGCCCGTTCCCCACTACCATCAATATCACTGTTTGCAGAGTGACCCCTTAAGTTGTCAAGCACCCACGGCTAGGGAGCACATCAACTGTCAACACTGCTACTTCCCTGCCATGTTGCCTGCAGGGGGGCAGCTGATCGGTAAACAGGGTAAGTACCAAATTGGTCGCAGCCTAGGAAGACGCGGTATTGGCAGGATTTATCAAGGAAGTCGCCTCAGTTCTGAAGACCCCATTGTTATTCAAGAATATTTACTCCCCGAGAAATACTTTAGCCCGGACGAACAACGACACCACCAGGAGTCATTTATTAACCTGGCAGGGCTGTCCCTAGCCGACGGTCGGGTGCAGGATGTCAGGGTTGTGCTACCCCTGGAAGCCATTGCCGATACCTCCGGTGAGCGGTGCTATTTGGTAACACCGGCGGTGGACAGTAGCCCCACCCTTAATCAGTATTGCGCCCACCATGGCCCATTGGATAGTCATAGGGTGTTATCCATTCTCAATCAGGTGTTGCAAACCCTGATCTTTTTGCACCAGCAAAAATTCACGTTGCCAGCAGGCCAGATCCAGGATGGGATTGTTCATGGAAACCTTAGTTTAGAGAGTTTGCTATGGGTGAAAAATCCTCAGGGAGAAGAGTCCGAAGGGTTTGTTTATTGTACCGATTTTGCCCTGTGGGAGAGATTTTTTGACCCAGCTTTGGTCGATAGGGGGCAACCGACCTATCAAGATGATCTAGCGGCCCTGGGGCAGGTGGCCTTTTTTCTCCTCAATGGTGCCACCCTAGATAGTCAAGGACAATCTTTAAAGCCCCACCTCGACAGTGACTGGCCTCATATCCATCCGCCGCTCAAACTATTTATCCTGCGGTTAATCGGCATTGATCCACCCTTTGCCAGTGCGGAAGCAGCTCGGAGAGCCCTGTTAAGGATGTCCCCGCAGGAGGTACTGAGTCAGAGGGAACACCGTGAAGCGGAGCAGCTGCCTGCTAAGCGGGCCTGGTACAGGCGATTTGTGCCCATTCTGGCAGTGGCGGCCATTTTGGCAGCGCTGGGTGGCATTGGCTGGCTCTTACTGAGATCCCTCCGGCCCAGCTATGCCCACACACCTCTTCCCCCCTGTTGTTTAGAGGATATTAATGCGGTTCCTGCGGGGGACTATGGCTATGGGATGCCGGCCTCTGCTTACTGGTACCCTTTATTTCGTACTTCGACTGGGTTTGCTGATGAAGCTTCTGCCACCCTGTTTGATCAACTTAGGGGGCTGCATCCGGAGTTGTCTTTGGTTCCCCATGTGACCAGGTCAGTGGAGGATGCGATCGCATCCGTCCAATCTGGCCAAACCGACTTTGCCATTGTCCCCTTAACGGATTCCCTGCCGGGTGACATCACCGGCACCATTATTGCCTACGACAGTCTGGTGCCGGTGGTGGCCTTCAACTACCCAGATCGCACCAAGGGATTACCCGATGCCCTAGATGGCAAGATTAACCTGACCCAGCTAGGGCAAATATATGCCGGTGAGATCGACAATTGGCAGCAGCTGAGTGGTGTTGACCTCACGGTTAAACGCTATGGGGTGGATGACCCTACCGCCCAGGGCATTTTCAACCAACGGGTGCTCAGCCCGTCAGAACCGCTGACAACACCAGATGAGCCATTGTTTACGAGTTCCTTAATCAACTCGGAAGAGTCCGATGTATTACCCACGTTGACCATGTTGCGCTGGATTTTACAGGACTTTGAGAATGCCACCATTGGCAGCATTGGCATCGCCCCCCTGAGCCAGGTGTTTGGTCAGTGTTCGGTGTATCCCTT
>CALHGI010000428.1 GCA_938029995.1 uncultured cyanobacterium
GCGGGCATAGATTACCGTCTAAAACAGCAATCAGCATTCTATAGCAATGAACGGATGCATCGCTTCCCAGGAAAGGCGGCGGCGATTGTGGGCCTGGCTAGTGGATAGCAGAATAGCTGCCCAGGATCTCCAGGCTCCTGCCGACCCTGGCGGAGAACATTTACCCTATCTACGCTGAAATCGGCAATTTTTCCACCCTTTCAGCCGTAAACAATCCCCTAAGTGAATTCAAAGAATATTAATGTTCTCGGGCTAACAACCCCTCATCTGCGCTAGCGTTATTTTCAAGGTGCAGTGATAGGCGCAAGGAGACCGCTAGCCATGAAAAAGGCAAAAAACGTCATCCAACCCATCAAAAAACCGATTAGACGCGTTGGCAATTGGTGTCTTCAAGTTTGGGATGGGGTTAGCGGCAAAGACTACCGACGCTTACTGCAGCTGCGACAAGCCTTAACCATCTCCCAAGACAATGAAGCGAACCTCAAACAGAAACTGGAGCGGGCCACCAACCAATGCCATGAACTCCGCCAAGCCCTAGACGAGTCAAAACAGCAATTTAACGACCTGTGGCAGGAGTTAGGGGAGCTGGTCACGGACAGCGATAGCGAAATTCAAGCCCTGAAGACAGATCTGGCCAACCAAGCTGCGGTCCTGGCCACCTGCCAGTCCCAGTTGGCTAAGACCTACAGTCCGGCCACTGCCTCCACGCCACCGACCGACATCCTCCCCACCCTCAATTTAGCGGATTGGAAACTGGCCTTTGTGGGGGGCCATGACGCCACCAGACGGGTCGTCGTCCAAACCTTGCACTCGGACCATGGCCTAATCCATAAACCGGTCGAAATTCCTCCCCACGGCGACGCCAGAACGTCTCAAAAGCAGCTCAAACAGAAACTAGCGGACTGTGATTTGATCGTGTCCATCGTCGGTTATTCCAATCATTCTCTGACCAAATCCTTGCAACAGCTCAAAGATAGAAATGCCCTGAAGGGAGACATCCTCACCCCCAATAGTCGAGGTGCCACCGGTGTCGTGCGGGATATTCTATCGTTTGTGACCGCTCAAGTAGAAGTGGCGAGCGATTAGTCCCACACCTGGGAAAAGCCCGCCGGGCATCGAAGCACTAGACCTGCCGTGGATGGGCATTTCGCACCCCGCACCCAGTTTGGCCTGGGGTTAAATCCAGCCATTGGCCACGCCCACAATTAAACCAACGCGAAAGAGCTGCCAGCCAATGAAGGCAATCAGCAAAACAAAGACAATTTTATTAGTGGTGTCTTTTGGAGTACCCATGGCAGCACCTCACGCAAGAATTTTCCTTAACTATAGTGTTTCTTTTTGACATATCGCTGGGCAACCATCGTTGAAAGGCATGGGTGATCGCTAGCAAGCGTTAGACAACAAGGGCTGTGGCCATAGCCATGGGTTGAATGAATGCAACGGAGGGTTATACGAAACACAACAATCGTTGAATTTCTTTGAAAGAATCCTCATCCTGGCATCGGTCGCACTACGATGAGGAACGTCATTCACTTTCCGCTTCAATCCACCATGGCAGACTCAATTCCCACCCTCGCTAGCCTAGACATGCGGCCCTATCTGGCAGATGGTGCCTTGCCGTCGGACTTAAACGGCAAGGTCGGAATTTATGCCATTTTCGATCAGGCCCAAACCCTTCAATATGTGGGCTTTTCGCGCAATGTGACCGTGGGCTTAGTGCAGCATTTGGTGCGCTGTCCAGAGCAATGCCACTGGGTCAAAGTGCATACGGTGGAGCGCCCCAGCCGCACCCTGCTGGATGAAATTCGGAATGCCTGGCTGGCGGAAAATGGAGCCGTACCCGCAGGAAATAGTGACGCCCAGCTAGCCTGGGAGAAACCGATTGATGCCAAAACATTTATGACGGATGCGGAACGGCAGGAAATCGCCGATGCTGACCCCACGGAAATTAATAAACTGCTGAAGCAGGTGGCCCGTCGGGTAGAGGTGGATGTGAAGGCCAAAGTCGAAGCGCGGGGAGCCCAAATGCCCATCAAGTTCAATCCCAAGCTAAAGGAACAGGGCATTTTGGCGTTGAAATAATTAGCCGCCTTTATTGACTCGTTATTAGGGCCACCAGCACCCAATCGTCCTGCTGCTCTACCACGGTGGTGCCGGGAATATCAGCGTGCCAGGCTTGGCGGGTGAGGATATGGGTGGCTCCATATTGGTGGGCGATCGCACCCAGCTCTGCCCCCGTCCGCCGCCGAAAGCGCCGGTCCAACACCCCCTCCACACTGGCGGGCACATCCCCCAATAGGTCCCCCATGCGCTGCTGCCAGGTAACCATGCCAGCGTCCGTAAAGGGAAAGCCCTTAAAACTCACCACCACCGACCGCTGGCTATAAAACCGAAACATCCGATCCGACGGGGGAATGAGCACCAGGGCATCAACGGCAGCCTGGTCCCGAAAATGCACCGCCAAGGTTTTCACCGGCTCATCCACCCTAGGGGCCAGCTTGATCGCCCGGTGAATGGGGCTCAAACTCCGATGGGCCATGCCACTGCCCAGGTTTAAGGCCACAAACACACCACACAGGGCCGTCAGGCCATAGGCCCCCAACCGCAGCTGCTTCCCTAAACGGGGAAATTCATCCCTCAAAAAGGGATAGGCAAACCCCAAAAACAAGGCCACATGGTAGGCATAGGTGACCGCCAAAGCCATTAAAAACAGACCGTAGCTCACCCAGGGCCGCTGCTGAATGCGCCGGTTTAGCCCCTGCCAAAAGGCCTGGGAACCTGGCTTAACCAGGGTCAAGACCACCATCATCAAGGTGATCAACGGTCCCACATTATCAATCACCGGGGCCACCATTAGACCGAGGGCCAAGGCCTGATTGCCTCGATGATAATGCTCGCTGGCATACACTGCGATCGCAGCCAGCACCATCAGCAAAATAAACGGCGACGTCCTGGCAAATTGCAGCTTGGCCACCGTCGCCACCGGATAAATCTCCACCCAAACATACCCCACCACCAACAAACAACACCCGGTGACCATCGTTAATGCCAGGGTCACTTTATGGTGGGGATGGAGACGCTGAGAACAATACACACAGGCCAGTCCGGCGGCCACAAAGTACACGAACCGCCACCAGCCCTTGACTGAAAACACAGACATAATGATGTGGTGTGGATGGCGCACATGGCCATAGAGCCAAACAAAATCCAGTCCGCTCAGGAGATCGCTGCCCGTATTCCCCGCCAGCACCATGGGGCTATAGACCAACCCAGCCAACGCCAGCAGGGCACCCCAGGCCCAAAATATCTGTTGCGGGCGGCCTGTCCTAATACTGTGAAACAGCAGAGCGGGGGTTAACAACAGCCCCGGTAAAACACCGACTAAAATTTGCAACAAACAGCTCAGACCCAAGCACACATAGCCCCGCAGCCACCGCTGTTGAAAACAAAAGTAAATGCCCCAAATGGCAATGCCCATGGCATAGACACTGGGCAACGGAGCCCGACGGAACAGATCGGTATAGCCCACGGTGCCATCGGCCACCGCCAAACCCAAAAACGCCAACACTGCCGCCGAGAGTTTTGACTGCCCCAGATAACGGCCAATGGCATAGAGTCCCAGGCTAAATCCGGTGAATGCGATCGCAAAATAAATAAAACACACCACCGGCAAACTCAGCCCCAGCTTCACCGGCAAAGCCAAAGCATAGTAGTAATAGGATCGCGGAGTGAATTGAATCATCTCCTGCACATAGAAATCTTGCCGATACAGGGTGGGGTCCAGCAAGGCCATCACCGCAGGCATCTGATTAAAGACATTTTCCCGCGAAAAGTTGTAACCATAGGCCACCAAACCACAAAGCGCCATGGCCAAGTTCATGGGCCAAGCCGGTGCATCTAAGGGTTTGACATGGGCCATAACAAGTACCACTCTCCGAGGTATTGGGATTAAGAAGGTATTGGGATTAAGAAGCTGTGGCGATTAGATTAGAACGCCACCACCAAACTTGAAAAGGAGCCAACCCGCAGGTCCGCTCCTTTTACGTGACTATCAGTTATTCCATAGCAGCATCCCAGCCAGTTGGGCGGCCAGCCCCCAGCCCATTCAAGTCGTCCGGGCCATGACTAATGATTTTCAGGCAATCTGGGGTGCCCTCCACCAGGCTTAAGGCTCAGACCTAAAACACAATGCCGAAGACCTTGTCTAAAATCCGCTGCATAATCTCCATGCCGGTAAAGGCCTGCCAACCAAAGAGACCCACCAGCACCACATTCAAACTGATGTGGGTGAGACGAGCCGTTTCATTACCACGCTGCATGTAGGGCACTAGGGAAGCTGCGATCGCAATTGTCCCCGTCATGGCTAACCCCACGATCAGATGAGGGCCCACAAACAATTTGCCATTGTTAATGTAGGTCACCGCCATGCCACCAATGGTCCCTAGCACCATCAGCGCCAAAATAATTGAACCGATCTGGTGATGCTTCAGGGTCACTTTTCCCTTGATCAGCGCTTTCTTTTCGTCACCCGTTACATAGCGAACTTTACGACTTTGACTGCCCAAATACGCAGCATAGAGGGTCAAACCAAACAGGACCCACATCATTAAAGGATGGAAAAAATTTAAATAAGGCTTAATTGCCTCGATGGTGTCCGAACTCATGGTGGGTAATTTTGTAACGCGTCATAAAACTTAGTATATGGTGCTAGCCCCTATTATGCCGTCGTAGATACACCATTTTGAGCCCCCAAAGCCCAGCGACAGGACGGCCATCGTTCCTCCGCCAGCAGGTCTGCCCAGGTAATTCCCCAGGATATTTGCCAAAATAGTCCCATCCAGGCCCCCCCTGATCGGGGCGTTGTTCCCCCTCTATTCCTCGTCACCATGAAGGCCAGTCAACGGTTTGAGCTTCTCCTAGCCACGGGTTTCAGTCTTACGCTCCTGCTCGGTCCGGCCGTGCCCAGCCAGGCCGCCACCCCTGAGCGTCCCGAGCACATTACCCAGACGGGCAATACTGATGACGCACCGGAAGCAACAGCCGATCCCACTGAGGAAGACAGCGGCGACCCGGTAGCGGAAGAAAGCGACACCGCCGTTGAAGAGGCTGATCCCACCGCTGCCGCCGAGGAACAGACCGCCTATGATCCAGAAGCGGAGGTCGTGGAGCGCGAAACCTGGTTCCAACGGGAACTCATCGTAGAAGCTGACAGATTATATTTAGCCGGGGATATTGCCGCTGCGGAAGAGCTCTATCGCGAAGCCAAAACCTTTGGTTGGCGGCATGAAGACGATCTCGAAGATATTCCCGCCATCCCCTTTAACGACCCTGAACAGCTCTCCGCCGGCGGGGCAGTCTATTGGCGTGAGTCCGCCCTGGGCATAGAAGCGGGCCGAGAGTCCCAAACCCTAATTCCCCTCGGGCTGCTGACG
>CALHGI010000429.1 GCA_938029995.1 uncultured cyanobacterium
TGGGCACGGCCAGTTTCTAGGTATTTGAGGCCCTCACCTGTAATTAGGGTCAGGAAGCCGGTGAGGTTGACTAACCCATCCACAAGCTTGACGTCCATGGTAAGAGCACCCTTGGCGATCTTACGGCTGCCCTGGACAAAGACGACTTCATAGATATCGTCGACGTACCACTTGTTGAGGGAGAAGTTGTAGAGCGGCTTGATCTTGTTTGCGATCGCAGCCGGATCGATGGTCTTCGTCACATACATCAACACCGCCAGAGTGATACCCACCACAGAGATGGCCACGGAGCTACCCGCCATCACCGCAAATTCATGGAGGTCCACTTCTTCGGCTAGTTCCGCCACGGTAACCACCTCACCGGGGGCCGAAATAAACGCTTCGAAGTAGTTGCCAAAGGGAGTGCCCACCAAACCAATCAGAATGGAAGGAACCGCCAATAGCATCAGCGGCAACGTCATGGATAGGGGAGACTCATGGGGTTCAGAGGCGTGGTGATGGTCCTCATGGTGATCATCATTTTCCTCTTCCGCCGTAGGCATTTCCTGGGTGCTCATGGCCCCAGGACCCAAGGACGCCCCCATCATCTGGAGGTGCTCAATCCTGAGCTGCTCTTTAATGACTGCGTTAGTGCCCCTAAACTCCCCTTCAAAGGTGGAGAGATACATGCGGAACATATAAAACGCCGTGATACCAGCGGTGACCCAGCCCACGGCCCATAGGACGGGACTAACTTGAAAGGTGGAACCTAAAATCTCATCCTTAGACCAGAAACCCGCAAATGGAGGAATTCCGGAAATAGCTAGGGTCCCAATCAGGAAGGTAATGCCGGTGGCGGGCATATACTTTCGCAGGCCCCCCATCAGTCGCATGTCTTGGGCGTAGGTGGGGTTGTGGCCCACCACCCCTTCCATGCCGTGGATCACAGAGCCAGATCCTAGGAATAGCATGGCCTTGAAGTAGGCGTGGGTCATAAGGTGGAACAGGCCAGCGCTGTAGGCCCCCACCCCCATGGCCATGACCATGTAACCCAGCTGGGACATGGTGGAATAGGCGAGACCTTTTTTAATGTCGTTTTGGGTGATGGCGATGGTGGCCCCCATCATGGCGGTAAAGGCACCCACGTAGGCAATGGTGGTCATCACCAAGGGGATGTCTTCAAACACCGGGTACATGCGGCCAATCAGGAAGACGCCCGCTGCCACCATCGTCGCCGCGTGGATCAGGGCGGAGATGGGGGTGGGTCCTTCCATGGCGTCGGGCAGCCACACGTGGAGCGGAAACTGGGCCGACTTGGCCATGGGGCCCATGAAGACCAAAATGGCAAACAATGCGGCTAAGCTACCTGGCATACTTCCCACTTCCACCAGGTGGGTCAGCCGTTCGCCCATGATGTCAAAGTCAAAGCTACCGGTGGCCCAAAACAGGCCAAGCATGCCTAGGAGCAAGCCAAAGTCACCGACTCGGTTGGTGACAAATGCCTTTTGGCAAGCATCTGCTGCTGGTTTGCGGTTGTACCAAAAACCAATTAGCAGGTAGGAGCACATGCCCACCAGTTCCCAAAACACGTAAACCTGTAGCAGGTTTGGGCTGATCACCAGGCCCAACATGGAGGAGCTAAACAGACTTAAGTAGGCATAAAACCGGACATAGCCAGGGTCGTGGGCCATGTAACCGTCGGTGTAGACCATCACCAGGAAGGCTACGGTGGTGACAATTACCAGCATCAACGAGGCGATGTGGTCGATGGTATAGCCCATCTGGATGTTAAAGTCGCCCGCCGAGGCCCACTCAAACATAAATGAGTAAGGCTCGTGACCGTTCCATTGGCTCCAGAAAATGCCAAATGACATCACCATCGCTGCCCCGATGAGGGTAACGATAAATACTGAGCTTGGCGTACGCAGCTTACTCGTTGCGTCGCTATAGCTAATCAGACCCACGCCGACGATGGCTGCTCCTAGGAGCGGCAGTACCGGTATGAGCCATGCATAAGAATAGAGAGCTTCCAAGGGTTCCATAATATTTTTGTTTGGTTGCCCGTGTGGGTTGGCAAAACCGCCTACATTGTGACACATGGGAGTTGGCCTGTTTTCCCACTTGGTGGGCACCTTTCTTGCGGAACGTTGATTTTTCCTTGAGCAATTGCTCCAGACGAAACGATGTAAATCAGTCGTACTGAGGACTTCTGGAGGGAGGCTGTTTTATGGGCCTCTAAACGGGCGACGATCCTGAGAAAAAGGTTATTTTTTGCGACGGACATTAGAGTTTTAGATTTTTGTGTCATTGAAATCGAAATTTAGGCTTAACTGGGGCATCAGTTAGGCCAAGGTGGGGCTTCTTAGGTATTGGTATATATGGGTATGGGGCGGCTGGGACGAAGGATCGGTCATGGGGGCTACCGCTGGTGGGCGGGGCTGGCCCTGGCCATGGTGTTGGTGCTGGCGATGGCATTGCCAGGGATGGCTCAGGAACAGCTGCCTGATGATGAGATGGCCCATGTGGTGATTGATGGGCGGGTGTTGTTTGGGCTGGAGAGCATTGATGATTTTACGGCCGAGGCGCGGGCGGAGTTTGCTAATCAGGCCCTGGTGCAGGTGTTGGCAAATTCTGGGCGGCAGTCTCCCCCCATTCCCATTCGGGTGAGGACACGGCAGCGGGATGGTTTGGTGACGATTAGGGCCAACGGACGACATTTGCTGACGGTGACCCAGAGTGACTTGATGGCTGGGGTGCCAGCCCAGGAGCAGGCGGACCTGTGGGCGGCTCGTTTGCAGTCGGCGTTGGACCGGGCTCAGCGAGAACGGGAACCTGCCTATCGACGGCGGATGGCTTGGATGAGTTTAGGGGTGATTGCGATCGCACTTCTGACCTGGGCTCTGTTTTATAACGGTCGGCGCTGGCTGTGGCGTTGGCAAACGCGCACGGGGAAAAAGCTGCCGCTGCTCTTGCTGCCAGCGTTGCTGTGTTGCCAGGTGCTGGTGTGGTTAGGGGCGAGCATCTATATATGTGAGCTATTTCCCACGGCCCGGTCCACGCGATATCGGATTTTTCAATTTTTAGGGCGCACATTTACGGACCCCCTGCTAAATATTGATGGTCGGGGCTATTCCCTAGTTAACTTATTCCATCTGGTGCTACTGACGGTGGTCCTGTGGCTGGGGGTGA
>CALHGI010000430.1 GCA_938029995.1 uncultured cyanobacterium
TACACCCATGGCTATGGATTAGCCATGAGCCCAGTCAACAAGGTCACCAAAGATGGCCTACCCGAATTATTCATCAAAGACTTACCCCCCAAAAGCTCCGTCGACCTCACCGTGGAGCAACCCCGGATTTACTATGGTGAAGCCACCGACCGCTACATTCTGACCGGCACGGAACAAGCTGAATTTGACTACCCCCTAGGCAATGACAACGCCCAGTACAACTACACCGGTGTGGGCGGCGTACCCATCGGCTCCCCCCTACGACGCCTCGCCTATGCCTATAGCCTAGGAAACGGCCAGCTACTATTGTCCAATGCCCTCGGGGCCAACTCTCGCATTCACTACCATCGGCTCATTCAAGAACGGATTCGCCAACTGGCACCGTTCCTCTCCCTCGACAGCGACCCCTACATTGCCGTCATTGACGGACGGCTACAATGGATTGTCGATGCCTATACCCTCAGCAATCGCTACCCCTACTCTGAACCCCTATGGCGCAGCGAAGGCATCCAGGCCGTACTTCAAGGCCAAGCCATGCGGGATATCGTTAGGCAAGAAACCAACTACATTCGCAATCCAGTCAAGGCCGTTGTGGATGCCTACGATGGCACCATAAAGCTCTATGTGGTAGACCAATCCGACCCGATTTTGGCCTCTTTCCAACAGAGTTTTCCCACCCTATTCGACAGCCTGGAGAATGCGTCACCCCAGCTACAGGCGCATTTCCGCTACCCCCAGATGTTGTTTAAAATCCAGTCCCAGATCTATCGGGCGTACCACATGGATCAGCCGGATGTGTTTTACAACCAAGAAGACCTCTGGGATTTTCCCACTCAAATCACCCGGGAAGAAAACCCAGAAATCCTAGAGCCCTACTACGTCATCATGAAGCTTCCCGACGCAGAGTCTGAGGAGTTTATGCTCATTGTTCCCTTTACCCCAGTGGGTAAAAACAACATGGTGGCCTGGATGACGGCCCTCTGCGACGGGGACAACTATGGCCAGCTGTTGGTATATGAATTCTCCAGGCAGGCCCTACTATACGGCCCCCGTCAAATCGACTCTCGCATTGATCAAGACACCGAAATTTCCCAACAGCTCACCCTATGGAACCAGGAAGGCTCAGAGGTCTTCCGGGGAGATTTATTGGTTATTCCCATTGAAGAATCGCTGCTTTACGTCGAACCCGTTTACCTGCAGGCCCGGGGCCAAAATGACAATAGCAATGCCATTCCAGAGCTAAAACGGGTGATCGTAGCCTACAAAGACTCGATTGTGATGGAAAAAACCTTAGAGGATAGCCTCACCAAGCTCTTTGGCCAGTTGCGCGAAAAACCATCCCCCACCGCTAACAGTACCCCCTCTCCCGCTGGCTCATCCGCCGCGCCACCGCCCACGCCCACCCAAGCAGCCCTGATAAAATCTGCCCTTGAAGCCTATACCCAAAGTCAGCAGGCCCTACAAAGTGGAGACTGGCAGGCCTATGGAGCAGCTCAAAAGCAACTCGGGGGCATACTAAAGCAGCTCACAGAAACGGAACAGTAAATCGGCCATGGAACATTCAGTCCAGGCTGCTGCGTCTCCAAACCTGAAGACACAGCCGTTTATACGTTAGAAAATAAGCCCAGTGATCAAACCGATCACCCATGGACAGATCCTATATTTCTATATTTCTTGACGTTGGCCTCCTGACGGCTACTCAGATCGTCTGGAAAATTAGAAGGGGAACGACTGACTGCAATTGAGTAATGATCCGGAAACGCATTGTCCTCTTGGATTCTTTGGATTCTATTAGTTCCTAACGCAAGCTACCCATTAAGCCCATAAGGGAACCTATAATAAGCGTGAAAATCAGATCTAAAAGCCTACTGCTTCGGCTTATCACTCCCCTCTCACTCCTATCTGCCGCCACCGTCTTGACCATCTCAGTCAGCACATATTTTTCGGCCAGGGAAACTCTTAAACAATCCATCTATGATCGCCTGAGCGTTGCCGCTGTCCTCAAAGAAGAGGAGCTTAATCATTGGTTTCAGTCCCAGCGCAACGACATTTCACTCCTAGCCCAGCTACCAGAAATTCAGTTACAGACTGAGCGCCTGCTATCTGATGTAGCACCTGAACCCCCCGAAAACGAGGCTGAAGCCCCCTCCAATGCAGACCTTAAACAAACTGCAAGGAAAAAACTAACCTCCTACCTACGAGATATTATTGCGTTTAAGCCCGACCTCGTAGAAGTATCCATTGTGGCTGATGGTGGCACCGTCCTATTCTCCACCAACCGGCAATTAACCAATAAGCAGCAATCCCTAGATGACAATGTCACCTATTTTGCCGATACATCGGATACCGTCACCCCGATTTTCTACACTTCAAGCACCACTGGGGCTACGGCCATCACCCTAGCGACCCCCATTTTGAATGAGGCGAAGAATCGCATTGGCATTCTTTTGGTCACCCTCGACCTACAGGATGTAGACTCCCTAATTCAAGACCGTACCGGTTTGGGTAAAACAGGGACAACATACCTGGTGGGTCAGCTAGATCAACAAAATATATTTATTGCCTCTGAACAAGCCAAGCAGTCGGCAGGAGACATTAGTAGTTTTGCCATTGACACGGCGGTGGCAGGCGAAAGCGGTGTCGGTCTCTATCAAAACTATGCCGGGGAGCCGGTGATTGGCGTCTATCGCTGGCTAGAAGATCAGAGCCTAGCGTTATTGGCTGAAATTAATCAGCGGGAGGCCTTTGCTCCGGCCCGTGTCCTAGCCAGAAATATATTATTAATTGGTTTTGTCGCCACGGGACTGTTGCTGTCAGGCATTTACTTACTATCCCGCCGCATTACCCAACCCCTGACAGAAATTACCAAAGCAGCTATCCAGCTACAAAGCGGTGAACTAGATCAGCCTTTATCAATTGCTAGTCAAGATGAAATTGGAGTCTTGGCTAAGGCCTTTAACCATATGGCCCAACAGCTTAAACAGTCATTCGTCATCCTAGAAGAAAATAATCAAGAGCTGGAAACCCGCGTTCAGGAGCGTACGGCTGAACTAGAAGAGGCTAAGGAAGTGGCCGAAATTGCCACCCGCACCAAAAGTGCTTTCTTGGCAAATATGAGCCATGAACTCCGCACGCCGCTCAATAGCATTATTGGCTATAGCGAAATGCTTGAGGAAGACGTGGAACTTATGGGCAGCGAAGACCTACTGCCAGACCTACGAAAAATTCAGGGTTCTAGTCAACATTTGCTCAATCTAATTGACAGTGTGCTGGAGCTATCAAAAATTGAAACGGGCCGCATGGAACTCACCCTGGAGTCTGTGAATATCTCTGCGTTGGTACAAGAGGTGATTGCCACCATTAGGCCAGCGGCAGACAAGAAATCGAATGATATTGTTCTAAGCAATTTGAGTACCATGGACTCCATTGAGACCGACTTGAATAAGCTGCGTCAATGCCTCTTAAACTTACTGGACAATGCGAATAAGTTCACCGAGCAGGGGCAAATCACCCTGACGATCCAAACTCCCCACTACCAAGACGAAAGGTACCTGGAATTTATTGTCGAAGATACGGGAATTGGCATAGAACCAAGCCAGCTAGAGCATGTTTTTGATGCGTTTACCCAAGCTGATGGGTCGTCCACTCGGCGTCACGGTGGTACGGGGTTAGGGCTAAAGATTACCCATGAATTTGTATATATGCTCGGGGGGATTATTACCGCTCAAAATAGTTTGGACCAAGGAACTATTTTCACCATCCGCATTCCCCAGGTAATTCCGACTGTGCAACACCAGTTGGCAACCGCTCAAGCCTAAGCAGGAACTCCGGCGAAAGAGCGTTAAAAAGGGTTTAGACGTAGGTATCGCAGCTGGTCGCAGGGGGCGATACCGTTGTGTCCTAGATTTTCCAGCACAGCAGGGCCTGGCCTATGGGTACCCAGCGTCTAATGCCCAATCGCCTAATGTCAACAGG
>CALHGI010000431.1 GCA_938029995.1 uncultured cyanobacterium
GCAGACTAATCACTTCAAATAGGGTTTCTTCAATCAGACGGCCTAGAATAGAGCGCGCCTGCTGCGTGGTGAGATAGTTATTTTCTAATAGCCACCAAAGTGCCCCATATTCAGGGGGCCGCAAGGGAGCTAGGTTGGATAAATCGGCGGCGGACCAATTGATGGATAAATTGAGCGGGGACAAGATGTCCTGGAGTCGCTCTAGCTGCTCATTGGTGCGTCCGGCATAGAGGATGCCGCCATTGGCAAAGAACATTAGCCATGAGTTGGGTTGACCTTGCTCATCGAAGGATTCAATGCAAAGTTCTCCGGTTTGCTGGCCGATGTCAATCAGTTGAAAAATGCTGCGGATATCCAACTCACTTAACTGGCCCTGCATAGATTTTGTCCTAGGGTGTACCTGATTTTGTTCTGAGATATGTTCTGGGAAATATAGAGGTGTGCTGCGGCAGTGGCCACTAAACTAGTGTAATTTCTTAGTCCCAGGGGAGATCAGAATTCGCACTTGGTAACTAGGTTGGCTACATTGATACACGGCATTAGCTACAATTATTAGCACTTAACCATAGCTCCATAATCTATGTATGGGGTTACTCTTCAGATTGAAGGGTTTAGCTACCGTTTATAAAGTGACATTTTTTATGTGTATGACGTGTATTAGGACCTGTTTTCTAACCGTATGCGCACTTAGGAATGTACATATATTAGGGGTAACGGCAAAACGTACTTATTGAGTAGCTATGCCATTGGGGCATTTTATATATAGTTTTAGGGTTTTCTATCTTGAGACAGATACACTAGGTGAAACGTTTGAACGTGCTAAGTGCAACTTCGACTCAGAAAATACTGTTTCAGCTATTGATTTTGCTGCAATATTTTGATAGATAAAGTTTCTTAGGTAATGCCTTGGGCTTCTATATTACTCGCTGAACGAGACGTAGATGTTGTGTAGGTAAGTAGCTATCACTGATCGCTATTTGTATAGACGAAGGGGATGCCAGCGTGCGTTATTTGGCCGAAGTTCAGAAAAAAAGCGGTTTCATGGGCGGCAGCCGAGCTGAGTTCAAGCTCTTGGCCTGTGAGCGCTCAGAGCAAAATTGGAGTACCGTTTCGGGGGATGAATTACTCCCAGCGCCAGATGATGCCAGCTATGGTGCGGGTGCTTTGGTGTTGATTGAACTATCTAATGGTCGCCAGGTACAGCGTCATTATGAGGCAGGCCGCCAGTTAGCCAGCATTTTACAAAATTTCTCTAGCCTGAACAAAAAGTTCAAAACCCAGGAAGACGAGATTGAGCAGTGGAAAGAATCTCTGACCTATCAAAGTCAGGCGCTCAATCAGCGTGAGTTAGAGCTGGACACCCGGGAAGAACAGGTCAAACAATCGTCAGACGAATTAGCTCAGCTGGAAACTCAGAAATCCGAGCTAGAAGCTTTTCAGACTGAGCTAGAGGGGCAAAAGCAAGACTACGAGCGTAAGAATAATGAGCTGGAAGGTGCCTGGGCCCATTTAAATGGGGAGAAGCAAAAGCTGGAGGAGCACCGTGAGTCGATGTCGGCCCAAACGGGCTTAGATTCGGGCCAGACGCAAAAGCTACGGGATGCGGTGGAACGGCTCATGGCCAATGTGGCCCCGATGGAGGACCTGCGTCAACAGCTGGGCGGCACTAGGGAGTCGTTGGCGGAGCCCCAGGGACAATTGGGCGCCTGGCAGCAAACGGGCGTTGAGCAGCAGGAGCAGTTACAGGCTAAGGGCAATGACCTAGAGGGTCTGAAGCAGTCTGTGCAAGAGCACTATCAGGCTACGGACACGGAGCGGACGGCGCTGAATGATCTGTGTTTAGAGCTGCAGCAGGTAAAGATAGAGTTAGCCCAGAAAAAGCAGCAAAATCAGCTGGTATCTGAGCAGGTTAATCAGCAGAGTGGTGTATATCAAAAGGTTTATGAGCTACTGAACACTGGCGACCAGGTACGCCTGGGTAAGAAGATTGATCTGACCAAGCTCGAGGAAATGTCCATTGAGGAGCTTGAGACGTTGGTGGGCAATATGGAGACTGACTTGGAAAAGATGTCTCGATTTGTCAGCGATCAGGAAGAGGAGCTGACGTACCAGCAACAGGCCATTGATGAGCTGCAGCAGAAGGCGGAAGCGGCTAGCGAATATGACCGAATGCAAATTGAGGCGGACATAGGTGATGAGCAGGATCGCTACGATATGCTCAATAAGACCCTAGTGGGTCAGCGACGTAACTTACTTGAGCGGGAAGAGGTGTTGAGTCAGCACCGGGCGGTTTTGCTGCGCCGTCAAGGGCAGGCAACGGTCGAGAGTCCCGTGGCGAATTCTGCTGATTTGGAGCCGGTGTTAGAGCACATTGATCAGGTTCGTCAGCTGCTGGCAACCCAGGCCGAAGAACTAGAGGAGTTGATTGCCGATCTGGAACGTCGCTATGAGGCTTTGCAACAGCAGGTGGATGCAAAACAGACTGAACTATCGACCCAATTGTCGAATCTTGAGCAGCAACGGGAAACCCTGGAGCAGGCGGTGAAGGACTGGGCTGGATTGGAAAGTGCGATCGCAACCCGAAATGAGTACCTGACGCCTACCGCTGAGAAGATGGATGCGGTGCAGCAAACCCTTGATGGCGTTTTTGGCACATTAGAACGGTTTCAAGAGGTTAACGATTACCAACTGCAGGCCATTGCTGAGATGCAACAAACCATCCAGAGCCTGTCGGAGACCGCAGCCGCCTAACCCCTACCCCCACTGTCTTTTCTATGATTTGGGTAAACGAGCATATTGATCCATCTGGCATTATTTACTCAGCCATTGCTTGTTGCGATCGCACCGCCGCCGAAGAATGCCATGCCACCTTCCAAGCATCATTGACCAGCGAACAAAAAGAAGCCGGATGGATTGCCAGACTGCGCATCGTCGAATCTTGGGAAGACGTCCCCATCAGTGCACTCAAACTATCCTAAAGAAATAAAACCTCGACGGCCAAATAGACAAGTTCCGAGCCATCGCCCGCCCCATCAACCGGGATTCCCATCACCCCAAACCCCATGCAAGACAGCTTCATCAAACTAAGCCAGTTCCTAAAACTGAACGATCTAGTTCAATCGGGAGGAGAAGCCAAACACCTGATCCAAGATGGGCAGGTATGCGTCAACGATGAAATCGAATTACGGCGCGGACGCAAATTATATTCCGGCGATCGAGTCACCTTCGCAGGGCAAACCTACGACGTAACGGAAACACCTGCTCCATAGCGACATATCCCACCCAGGCATCTAACCCACCACCCGTTAGCACCGCAAGAATTAACGAACCACAATCACCCAAAAACCCCCTAGGGCAAAATTGCCCTAGGGGGTTTTTGAAACTAATTCCTAATCAACCCAATAAAACGGCCAAGTTCTATTTACGGACAGGGGCTGACTGCAGATTTCGTTTACCAACATGGCCATGACCATTGTTATTAATGGAAACACCATGGCTATTTTTGTGTCCATTGGGGGAATCCGACTGCCGGGGCTGAATCAACCCATAGCCACCATGGTTCCTCTCATACATCACATTAATCTGATCCGTTTCCGCGTTATGAAACACGTAGAAATCATGATCCACAAGCTGCAGATTTTCCAACGCATCCTGGGCTGACATAGGGGACATGGCAAAGTACTTGGTCCGCACCACTTCCTCTGGCAGCTGAGGTGTACCCTGCTCCAATAACTCAGTTACATGCAGGTCTACATCCTTAGATCCGTCATCAACCTCCATAGAGCGCACCGAAACATGCTCAGCACTTCTCCGCTTTTCCTTGTATTTACGCAGCTGCCGACTGATTTTATCAGCCACAAGATCAATGCTGGCATACAGACTATCGCCGCTTTCCTCCGCTCGCACCACAGCTCGGTTCACATACACCGTCACCTCAGCGCATTGACGGGTAGGCATCGTTACACCACCCGCCACAGACAAACAAACATCAACCTTATTGATCAACCGTTGAAAGTGGCTAACTGACTTTTCAATTTTCTGAGAAACATGCTGACGAATGGCCTCTGTAATTTCAATATTTTTTCCTTGGATAACCAGCCTCATATAGCTGCCTCCACTGATAGAAGATAAGCGATTAATTTCACTCTAACACTTTAATTTCGAGAGAGTTTTCTTCTTTGAAAAGATTTTCATCCGTTGATATTTCTTTAGAATAAACATGGGATCATTTCAGATAAAACGGATATCCCTAGGAAGTTCTTTTCTTATACAATGGGAGTTCTAGGGTTTTCTGAGTTCTTCTAGCACAGAATCAAACTAGAGAAAAACTTTCTGATTTAACCTTTTTTTAATCTTTACAGTATCAACAGATCCACCACCAATTAATCAATTTCTAAATACTTATTCAGCCGATGTCGAGTTAAAAACTTGGCATAGACATCAGCCCATCAATTGCGTATAAACGCTCACAAAAACGACGCTTTTGTGATGACTAAAGACAGAAAACTTATTGTTCAAGATTTGGGATTAATGTCCTACGGACTGGTCTGGCAGCACCAAAAAGAAATGGTATCTGCCCGGAAACAGACACCTCTGTTAGACGACCTCTTGATACTGACGGAACATCCACCGGTCTATACCCTTGGCACTGGTTCCCAAACCAAATTTGTCCACTTTGATCTCGCTGACCCAGCCCATGAGGTACATCGCATAGAACGGGGCGGTGAAGTGACCTATCACTGCCCTGGTCAGCTAGTGGGATACCCCATCTTAAATTTGAACTATCACCATAAAGATTTGCATTGGTACCTACGCCAGCTAGAAGCCGTGATCATTCGTACCCTCGCCCATTACAACCTCCCCGGTCAGAGAGTTGAAGGACTCACAGGTGTATGGGTGCATGGCCATAAAGTGGCCGCCATTGGCATCAAGGTAAGCCGATGGATCACCATGCATGGCTTTGCCTTAAACATATGTCCAGATCTATCAGGGTTTCAGCGCATCACCCCCTGCGGCATTGCCCATAGCCCCGTGGGGTCCATGGGCCAGTTTTTACCAGGCATCTCAATGGATGACGTCAAGCAGGTTCTGGTAAAGCACTTTGCCCAGACTTTTAACCTGTGCCCAACAGATAGGCTTTAACCTCTAGTCCAAACAATGATTTCATGGCCCAAACCCTGGGTAATTATACGGACGATATAAAAATTTAAGTATGGGTTAAACCGTGGGGTCTGACACCACAACTAAGCTTATGGAGCTGGACATCACAGACAACAGCTAATACCTCAAGAAATCCCCAAGATTACCCGGAATAGTCGTCTGGAATAGCGAACCGCTTGATGGGCCAATACAATAGTTTGATAACGGACATTTAGCTTATGCCCGACCATAGTTTCCCTGAAGCCAAGCCCCCCATAGGATTTCACCCGAATATCAAAGCTTTCGCTGGAGTTGAGCAGAAATCTAGTTTTCCATCCTTCACAAAGCCTGGGCCAGAACTCTGGCAATCCAACTCCCTACGCGCTCTCGCCCCCGAAGTCAGTTCACTGCTGAGACCGCTCACATTCCATGCCGAACCGTTAGCCCCTCTTCGGCAACGCGATGAACAAGCACTAGACGACTTGTTTGGCCATGCCCCCATTGAAGACATGGTTTCCGATATTTGCGATCGCCTCAAACAACTTCACCCCGAACCCTGTTGGGAAGATGATCCATTTGATTTTTTAAAGGGCTACCTTTAAAGAATTAGACCACCTGATAAGCATCGCTTCAGCACACTGGGGCAAGTGCGTTAGTTTTTGATACCTGACCAAACAAATATCGGACATCGTTGTTTAGCGAGCTACTGGCACCTAAAATTACCGGCACCTAACCCTCTCATCGCCCGCGTTAAGTTTGGCCGATTTGAGCCAAGCTATAAATAAAAACATCACCTGCCCTAGACAAAAAGCAAGTGATGTTTTTAAAGGATAGGCTTAGAACGACTACGTTACCTAAAACGGAATTTCGTCGTAGTCAGGGGTGGTGGTCGCAGGCTGGCTAGCAGGAGGGGCGCTAGGAGTAGCAGCCGGACGAGTGTCACCATTTCCGCCACCACTGCTACCTTCAACAATGGGAGCAGCCTCAGCCAGCATCATGGACTGGAGTTCAGCAACGCGATGCAATCGCTGCGCCGTGATCTCTGCCTGCTTTTCTCGAAACCCTTCAGGACGATCGACGCTCTTCATGGTCAAGCGCCCCTCAATCACCACCCGATCACCGGGGCTATAGCTAGCATCCTGAATGGTCTGGGCCAAATTACCCCAACCCACCACCTTGAACTGAGAAGGGCTATCCTCCGAACGCAGGCCAGCAATTTTGACCTTAAATTCAGCAATCGGTGTTTGATTGTCAGAGGTATAGCGCAGTTGGGGCACCTCAACAATTTCTGCCATGAGGATGCAATGGTTCATACTACTTGTTCCTCCCGAATACCCTGTTCTTTTTCAATGAAACTTTGAACCCGATGACGATAATCTTGCAGATTAGAGTCCACCCAATCACGATCAGAACTGTTGGCAAATATATGCACCAGCGGATCGCCCGCATCGGGTAGGATCAACACCCAGCTATCGCTGGTCCGGTCAATCACTTTAACACCATCCACCAACTCAAGGTTCTCAGCAGGATGGCTTTCCACAAGATAGCGCATGAGTGCCCCCTTAATGGTCCAAGGACACCGTAGGGTTTGCACCCGATGGGAAACCCGGGGCAAGTCTCCCCAAATACGCCCTAGGGATTGCTCCTGAATCGTTAACATCTCTATCAGCTTGGCAATACAGAACATGGCATCAAAGCCAGGGTGCAGCTGAGGAAAGATAAAGCCCATGTCGCCGCTGCCACCCAGCACAACATTTTCACTAGCCTGGCAAGCTTCCATTAGGGCGGTGGGATTGGCCTTCGTACGCACCACATTGCCCCCATGGCGGCGAGCAATTTGCTCAATTGCCCCCGAAGTATGTACGGGAACGACCACCGTACCCTGGGGATGGGCCGTCAAAATCATGTGGGTCATAAGGGCAGTGAGCATTTCCCCACGAATGGGAGACCCCACCTCGTCCATGAGTACCAATTGCTCTCCATTGGCAGATACCTGTACACCAAAGGTCGCCTGTAGAGCCTGTACCACTTGGCCTAGCTGCCCCAGCATGCCCTCCCGTTCGGCAGTAGAAGGGGCCGTTTGACTCAAACTAGCATTCAGCACCACCGCATCACAGCCAAACTTGCCCAGCAGTCGGGGTAACACCGCACCCGATACAGCATAGACATAGTCAATCACGACCTTAGATTTACTGTAGCGAATCGCTTCCGCATTCAGACGCTTCTCAAATTCGATGGTGTAGGTATCCACCAGATTGGCCGGGTAGGAAACCTCGCCAATTTCATGAATCTGTGAACGCCTCAGGTTTTCCTTGAAATATGCGCCTTCAATTTTCTTTTCTTTTCCCTTAGGAATGTCAATCCCTTTTTTATCAAAGAATTCAATCAGGATTTGGTCTGCCCGATCGGGATGGAGACGAACATGAATGCCACCGGCCACATCTAATGTGGGAATGATGGTGCGCGCCACGGGAATTGACGTAGCTTCTAGGTTCTGAATATTAATGCCTACGGACATCAGTCCAGCAATCAACGAGCGGGACACCATGCGAGCAATGCTCCGCTGATCCCGCGAAACGGTTACATGGGAGCCTGGTTTGAGGGTGGAGCCAAAGGCCGCACCCAGTTTGACCGCAAATTCTGGGGTGATGTCAATATTGGCTAAGCCCGTCACCCCCCGTTGACCAAATAGATTGCGTTGGGCAGTATTACCCCAAATCAGGTTGATGTTTAAAGTCGCACCAGATTCAATCCGCTTACTGGGCCAGACCCTCACTCCTGGACTAATCTGAGCCTCTTCACCCACGGTGGAGAGGGCCCCTACCACTGCGCCTTCTAGAATGTGAGCCCGGCGATCAGCCCGGGTCCCCCGGGCAATCACACAAGCCCTGAGATGGGTTTCATCGCCAATAATTGCGCCATTCCAGATAATGGGACGCTTGAGGTCGGCATCGCTGCCCACCGTGACGTTATCCCCAATCACAGTCCCTGGCTCTAAATTAACCCGCGCCCCAATACGGCAGTTACGCCCAATCAGGACCGGGGGCTTAATAACAGCCGTTGGATCGATGTGGGTATTCTGCCCCACATGCACGCCTGGTGAAATTTCAGGATAGGCATAATCGACCAGCACTTTGCCTTCTAGGGCGTCATACTGAGCCTCGCGATAAGCTTCAAGATGGCCCACATCACACCAGTAACCATCCGCCACATAGCCATACAGCGGATCTCCCTTTTCCAACATGAGGGGGAAAAGATCCTTCGAAAAGTCCTGCTCTTGGTTGGCGGGCAAATAGTCTAGAACCTCGGGTTCCAAAATATAGGTGCCGGTATTAACCGTATCCGAGAAAATTTCACTGGTGGATGGCTTTTCTAAAAACCGCTTAATTCGGCCTTCGTCGTCCGTAATGACCACACCAAACTCAATCGGGTTAGGCACTCGGGTCATCACCAATGTAGCCTTAGCGCCCTTTTCCTTATGGAAACGGACAGCTTCCTTGAGATCAAAATCAGTGACGCTATCACCACTGATCACCACAAAGGTGTCATCTAACAGTTCAGCAATATTCTTGACACAGCCCGCCGTACCCAAAGGCTGATCTTCCTCAACGGCGTAGGTCATTTGCACCCCAAAGTCGCGCCCGTCCTGGAAGTAGTTGCGCATTACGTCAGGTAGATAATAGAGAGTTGCAATGACCTCTGTAATATCGTTCCGCTTTAGCAGGTTGACAATATGCTCTGCGATGGGGCGGTTGAGCACAGGAACCATGGGCTTAGGCAGGTCACAAGTGAGGGGTCGAAGCCGGGTCCCAGAACCACCAGCCATGAGTACTGCACGCATAATTCCTCCTATGGATTTTGTGAAAACTCAAACAATTGTTATTAGGGGTTAGTCCTATATGACTAACAACGTTACCCTTTGAAATGCACCCAGACAGTCTCTAATGGAGGTGATGTCATTTTTGTGCCGTTTTTTCGCTGTGGATTATCTGCCGTGTCAATTGTACTTGTTTTGTCAGGCCCACCTTCATAATTGGTTCAGACACCTTGAATATATTTAGTCTAGGGCTATGGTTGTTTGCTAGGTGTATTCCATGCCCTATGACGATCCGTTCCCAGATGCCCAGCAAATCAGATTTGAAACCACCACGGGCCTCTATTCCAATACCGCACTGATCACCCTATTGCGAGGACAAACCTATGACTACCTTACTAGGGCTAGTACTACTAGCCGGTTATGGCTATGGAGCATGGAAGTTTTGGACCGGGTTTAACCGCACTAATTTTAGTAGCGGCAAGCTTTACCTCACGGTGCTATGGCCCGTATTCATTG
>CALHGI010000432.1 GCA_938029995.1 uncultured cyanobacterium
CATTCTTGGCCCAATCTTCTCAAGATGCAGGCTCAGACACCTTTACAAGATATCGATCGTCACCAATGGCTGATGGAGATAGGGGAGGATATGGACCGGGCCATTGCTAAAAAACGAGAAACGGTGCTGACCTGCTCTGCCCTAAAGGTATCCTATCGACAACAATTCACCTCCTTGCCGCAGGTTCAGCTGGTGTGGCTGAATGTGCCCCGATCAGATCTAGAGCGCAGGCTGCGGAGACGGTCGAACCATTATATGGGGGCGGCAATGTTGGATAGTCAATTGGAGGCGTTTGAGCCCATTGGTGTAGAAGAGAATGTGATTACGATTGATGGTCGGTTGTTGCCCGCTAAGATTGTTGATGAGTTACTGAGTCAGGCAACCTGGCTGTATCCAGATTTAGAAAAACCTTGGTGGCAACGGGGTCGTTAGGGGAAAGTCTGGCGTTGCTGATCCTCGGGATGATTTTACTAGTCTCAATCCGGCTATTAGCCAGGTTTACAGATCGATTCATCCTCTAAATCAGCAACGGCGAAATTCTGGCTAATATGGCGCTGGGTTTTGTTGGATGGGGACCGAACAGATCTAAGATTTAGGGCCAGCCCGACCGGGTAGCGGGTTTGTTGTCGATGAATGGGGCGTGAATGGTTCAGTATTGGCAGGAAATTATGGCGGTGGCCCAGCGCATTTTATTGGAGTTGGTGCGGCGACGGCGAAGCCTGATCTTTTGGGCGATTTTTCCGACGTTATTGCTGTTTCTCAATGGCTCCATTACGGCGGAACGGGCGCAGCTAGAGTTTGCGGAGGCCCTGGAGGTGGTGGCTCCGCCCACATTAGTGGGAGCGGCGCTGTTTTTTAGCTGCTTGGGGGGGAGTGTGGCTACGGTGGTGGCGGAGCGGGAGCAAAATACGTTGAAGCGGTTATTTTTGTCGCCGCTGCGGGGGGTGTCTTATTTTTTAGGCATCGTCGTTGCCCACAGTGCCATTGGGGTGGGGCAGGCCCTGTTGGTATTTGCGATCGCAGTTATCCTCGGTGCCACCTTTCCCGGCTCCTGGCCCCTAGCCCTGCTCATTATCCTGCTTAGCATCCTGGGCTATGTGGGGGTGGGGTTTATTTTGGGCACCCAGTTTGCCCGCCGTACTGAAGATGTGAATGCTTTGGTGGCAGCCTTTGGCGTACCGCTGTTGATCCTGGGGGGGGCGTTTATGCCCACCTCTATTTTTCCAGACTCCCTGCTCAGTCTGGCCCGGTTTAACCCCATCTTTCACATGACGGAGGCCCTCACCCTGACCATGGCCGGAGAACCGGCTGGAGAACACTTGGGTTTTCTGGGGATATTTTCCCTATTGATGGTGGTGACCGGCTGGCTGTCCTATCGACGAATGGTACGTTTAGAGCGCACACTCTAAAAAATTGGCGTTGCTGATCCTTGGGATGATTTTACTAGTCTCAATCCGGCTATTAGCCAGGTTTACAGATCGGTTCATCCCCTAAATCAGCAACGGCAAAAAATTTGATAACAGCAGGACTGAAGGAGGACTGAACCGTGGCTGAGCAGCCTATGGTGGCGTATCACACAGATGATGAAAACCATTGGGTGGCTGAATTGGCCTGTGGTCATTTTCAGCACGTTCGCCATGACCCACCGATGGTCACCCGTCCCTGGGTGTTGACCGAGGACGGGCGAAACTCAATGCTGGGTTATAAGTTGAATTGCAAAAAGTGCGATCGCAATGAGCCAAAGGATCAAAAATAATCCAATGCGAAGCGACACTTTTTAAGTGTTGCTGCAATAGGGAATGAATCGATTTAGCAAACCCTAGATAGGGCAAAGGGCGGTGGAAAAAATCATCCCTGACGTTGGCAATGCCACGATCCCCAACTTTGGGGCTCAATTGTTCCTGCCCATGGCTCAGGACCCCATGGGCAGGAACAATTGTCACCAGGCCCTCGAGTGCTACACGACTTGAAAGACCCGTCCTGCCTCGGTCCAGTGGGCGTATAGTCGTTGGAGCACTGCCCGTCTCCGATGAAACACAATGATTTTACCCGTGTGAGCTTCTAACCAGGTGAGAAGCTCGCGGTGGTGACTGGGGTCCCAAGCCACATTATTCCACTGTTGCACATAAATTGGCGGAGCATTGACCACCAGGTTGGTGCCCTCAGTCACGTTAAAATCAACATACTCACCCAGGTTTAACTCCCAGTTTTGCATGAGGGCTGCTGCCGCTGTCCAATCCATTTCGGGCAGCTCGCCATGGGGATCATGGACACCGATAAAGGCTCCATTTGTTCCAAAATTAGAATATCGCGAGATATGGCTCAGGTAGAACATGAGCTGCGCCGCTTCTACCGTCTCAATGGCGTCCTGGGCAATTAGCTCATTGAACTGGGCTCTGTTCTTTGACCAGTTATTTAAATCTGTTTTCCTTGAAATCAACCAGCCCTTTTCTAAAAACTTACCGCTCTTTACCCAGCGATATAAGTTAATAATGTGGGGGTTGTTGTCATTCAGAATGCAATGGCTAATCTCAAGCCCAAAGGGAATGTCAGCGCTGCCGCAGAAAGGCTCAACGTATGGCATCCCATCTTCAGGTAGGAAATCTTTAACGGCCGTCAACATTGTGTTTAAGGCCTTCTCGGATTGCATTGTACGTAGTAAAGGTTGCATAGGCTCCTCTGGTTTATGCCCTGTTGTATTAATTAATCAACGGTTAGGACTATTTTCCGGAGATGCGACAGAATTGAGGATTTTTCGTTACCCTGAGGGCCTTGTGCCTATTTAACAACTGCCCCACTAGGGGGTATGGAGACGAATTTTAAACGTTAAAAAGAGAAACTGACCCTTTTGTAGTATTTGTCTCTCGCCTGATTTATGGGGGTAGGCTAGTCCATGGGTTAAGACAACGGCTCAACACTTTAATCGTTGTCGAACCATGGCCTCTAGCTCCTGGCATTGGGCCTGAAAAAAGGCTCCATCCGTGGG
>CALHGI010000433.1 GCA_938029995.1 uncultured cyanobacterium
GCCAATCCCTGTGCTGCTGACCCTTGCGCAGCAGACCCTTGCGCGGCAGACCCTTGCGCGGCAGACCCTTGCGCAGCAGACCCTTGCGCAGCAGACCCTTGCGCGGCAGACCCTTGCGCAGCAGACCCTTGCGCGGCAGACCCTTGCGCCGCTGCCGATCCCTGTGCCGCAGCTAGTTCCACTGGTAGTTTCAAAACTGTTTCTAGCAATACCGTGGGTGGTGCAACTATCGTTGAAGAGAATGGTAAGCGCTACCTTGAATTTGATCAGGCCTTTAGTACCGAAAATGGTCCTGATCTATTTGTCTTATTACACAAGCAAGCTACCCCCGAGAGCTATAGCTCTGAACAATATGTCAACCTAGGCGATCTCGAGTCCATTGCTGGCAGCCAGCGTTATGAGATTCCTGAAAACATCTCTGTGGATGACTTTCAGTCTGCTGTAATCTGGTGTCGTCAGTTCAACGTCACCTTTGGCTTTGCCGCAATTTAGGAAACCAAATTCCACCTTCCTAAGGTCTCCTAGCCCCCACAAAGCTAGGGATAATTTGCATCCAAAGAGAAGATTAAAGGGACAGCAGAGCCAAAAAATCAACTTATCTGCTGCCCCTTTTTCTCATGGCCATTACCCCAGCCCATCCTGCAATAATCCGTTGCTGATTTAGAAGGCTCACATATGCTGTATGGACATAGTTGGCCGATATAACGAACCGCTGCGCCCATGGTTGTCACCCCTAGCTTCATTCAGCGCGATCGCGTATTGACCTATGGGTGACAAGCTATGGAGCCAGACCCAGGGGCTCAACGGATTTAATAATTCAGCAACGGTAGAAAAATGTCAGATAATGTACAGGTGCGTCAGCAGACGTTCTGTACTTTTTCCGATTTCCCTTGATGGTGACCTCACTGCCCGCTGATGTTCAGCATTTAACCGAAGATACTTCGACGGCCCTAGCCCGTCAGCTCCAGTTTGCTGATATTTCCACCAACCTGGCCGATCAGCCCATTGCCACTAGCCATGTTTGTGCGGGAACAGGGAAGCCCATCTTGCTGATCCATGGGTTTGACAGCTCAATTTTTGAGTTTCGTCGTTTAGTGCCCCAGTTGGCCACTGAGGCCCAAGTTTGGGCCATGGACCTACTGGGCTTTGGCTTTACCGATCGCACCACCGAAGCTCCCATTACCCCTGCGGCTATCAAGCAGCACCTCCATAGTTTCTGGCAACAGAAGATTGGGCAACCCATGATTTTAGCTGGGGCCTCCATGGGCGGAGCCGCTGCCATTGACTTTGCCCTCGATTTCCCAGAAGCCGTGGAGAAGCTAATTCTGCTAGATAGTGCTGGCTTTGCTGCAGGTCCGGCCATGGGTAAATTTATGGTGCCTCCCTTAGATAGCTGGGCCACAGCATTTTTAAAGAATCCAGGCGTAAGACGCCGCATTAGCCAGCAGGCCTATTGCGATCGCACCCTCGTTACCCCCGACGCCGAACTCTGCGCCGCCCTGCACCTGCAAATGCCCCGCTGGAAAGAAGCCCTAGTGGCATTTACCAAAAGCGGCGGCTATAATTTTTTGAGCAACTATATTCAGAAAATTGAGTCACCAACACTAATCGTTTGGGGTGAGCAAGATAAAATCTTAGGCACCCAGGACGCCCAGCGGTTCAAGAAAACCATTCCCCATAATCAGCTAGTGTGGATCCCCCAGTGTGGCCACGTCCCCCATCTAGAGAAACCCAAGGATACCGCCCAGAAAATCGCGTCTTTTCTATAGGCTATTCCCGCAAATCTAGGTAACCAAAAAGGGAACGACCTTTATGGGATGTCTATAAAGACGTACGTGGGTAACCTTGGCTTATCCCCCTTCCTCGACAGCTATTGCGTTTTGCGATCGCATATGGTCCAAACCATAGGTGTCAAGTTATATTCATCCATGTTCTTCACAATATGAACACGGATCCTGCTCTGCCACATACCCACCGAATTACCCATGCCCCTTGAGACGATCCAAAATGCCTGTAAAACAGACATTAGCGTTAGCTATTGGATCCAATTCAGCCACTCAATATTTACATGGTTGATGCGCTACCCCTTAGGCAGCCTAATGCTCGGTGGTCTGTTCGTCATAGGCTTTCTCGTCCTCAGCGGTCTTTTGATGCGTGGCTTCATCCTCTTCGATCGGGGACACACCATCAAACGTCTATGGCTATGGGGCTTTCCCCTCGCCCTATTCCTCAGCGTTTCACCCTTACTCATAGGAGAACCCCTCCTGACCCAGTTTTTATCCCCCTACGATGGACAAAATGCTGACGCCGTTGTTGTCCTTGGCCGTGGCCGTCGTTTGCAGCCGAGCCGTACCATCACCGCCGCCGCTCTGATGTTGACCAATCGGGCCCCGCAAATATTTGTCAGCGGCCGCGACGATGCGCCAGGCATGGCCACCATGCTTAGCCAGTTAGGCGTAGAACCCAACAAAATTTCCGGGGAAAACTGCTCCAGCACCACCGAAGAAAATGGCCAGTACACAGCCCAACAACTTCTACCCACCGGCATCCAATCCATTATTCTAGTCAGCGATCCTCTCCATTTATTAAGGGCCCAGCTCGTCTTTAGCAGCCTTGGATTTGAGGTTATTCCCTACCCCAGCCCATTACCCAATTACGTCAGTCGCCACCATCGTCGACTGCTCGCCTTCCGAGAATCCCTCGGCTTTGTTGCCTATGGTCTCAGGGGGCGTTATCTCCCCCGCCCCATTGCCACCATAGACACGACCGCTGCACAGTAAACTAAACGTTGTCCTTAACCAGAACCCTAGGTTTTACCTAGGGGCATTCCACGGTTCAAAATGGACTCAGTTTACAAAGACCATGCAGTAGTTTTGCCGGGAGGTTACATTGGCAAATTCCCGACCTAAGAGAATCGAAATGGCGTTAGCTTCATCGCCCTCGTCTGTTCGTTGGGTCGCCATCATCACCGTGGCCATTGCCCTTTTCATCGCCTTTTTCTGGCGTCTAGACAGCATTGGATTAGTGGATGAAACCGAGCCTCTCTTTGCCGAAGCCTCGCGCCAAATGTACGCCACCGGCAACTGGATTACCCCCTATTTCAACGGCGAAACCCGATTCGATAAACCGCCATTGGTGTACTGGGCCATGGCCCTGTGTTTCCATATTTTTGGCGTGGGAGAATGGGGCGTGCGGCTACCCTCAGCCCTAGCCGCCGCCGCCCTAGCCGGATTTATCTTTTATACCCTCCTGCGGTTTGGCTACTCCCATGGCAATAAAACAACAGAAACCCCCGACCAAAAACAAGCCTTAACCCTTGCCGCCACAGTAGGTGCAGTGGCCATGGCCCTTCATCCAGAAACCCTCGTGTGGGCACGCACAGGCGTCTCAGACATGTTGCTATCCGGCTGCATGGGGGCAGCACTCCTCTGTTTCTTTTGGGGCTATGCCCAAAGACCTCGCTGGTACTACGGCTTTTACCTATTTATCGCCCTAGGCGTTTTAGATAAAGGTCCCGTAGGAGCCGTAATTCCAGCACTAGTGGTCATTGTGTTCGCTGCCTATGTAGGCCAGATCCGCCCCCTGCTCAAAGAAATCAAACTGTTAAAAGGCAGTCTATTAGCCCTCCTAATAACCGTGCCCTGGTTCATCGCCGTCATTACCATCCACGGCCAAACCTATATCGATAGTTTCTTTGGCTACCATAACTACGAACGCTTTACCGACGTGGTCAATGGCCATGCCGCCCCCTGGTACTTTTACTTTGCCGTCGTCACCATCGGTTTCCTCCCTTGGTCACCCGGTTTACCCTTTGCCATGGCAAGGCTACGCCCTCTAGCCCTCGGCTACTGGCGACGGCAACCGAGGGAACACCAATTAGGCTTGTTTGCCCTGATCTGGTTTTTAGTCATATTTTGCTTTTTCACAGCAGCCATCACCAAATTACCCAGCTACGTCTTGCCACTCATGCCTGCCGCCGCCATCATGATCGGTCTGATGTGGGCTGGCCCTATTCAACGTGGCACTTGGATCAGCGCCGCATTAACCATTATTTTTTCCGTGGTTCTCGCCATTGCATCCTACCTAACCCCCACTTGGCTCGGTGGCGACCCAGTCATGCCAAACTTTCCAGAGCTGGTAAAAGAATCCCAAACCATGCTTTACGGCTCGATTGTCTGGAGCCTCGCGGCCCTATTCGGCCTGGGACTAATGCTAAAACGACAAGTCCGCTGGGTTTGGGCCGTGGGTTTCATTGCCTTTATGGCGTTCACCATAGTCTCGATCCTACCAGTCGCCCAAATCGCCGACAGTCAACGACAGCTCCCCCTACGGGAGTTAGCCAAAACCATACAAACCCAACAACAGCCAGACGAAACATTGGCCATGGTGGGCTTTATGAAACCCAGTTTGGCATTTTATACCCAACGCCCCGTGCTCTATGTATACAATCCAGCCTCAAAACAGCTACAGGCAACCGGTCAAGCCTTAGTAGTGGGCCACCCCGACGAAATTGCCATGGTCATTAGCCATCATCAATCGGGCAAGATTATACAAACATCAGGAACCTATCAGCTAGCACGATTAGTTTTTAATCCTTAGAATCCGTCTACCATAAATCGACAGTCATCTATCCTTAAGGATGAACATTGGCTTATAGATCCGATAAAGCTAAATCGTAAATTTACGAAACTTGGTTGAATTGCGATTTTTGAAATAAATAGTCGGACCGATAACGGGCATGATGTATCAATATGGTGAACTTATTAATGATGAACCTCTTAAATCGATATTTCCCACTGTCCACTGAAGCAATCCGTTAATAAATCTGAAAGCCTCTTCTAAAAAGGACTAGATCATCTAAGCGATTTATAGGAATCCTGGCTTGATTAATTCTCAATCATTCAAAGCTACTGAGGATTTCTACCTCTGCTTAGATACCGCGGTCTACTGGCTGCACCATAATTATTCGGATGCGCCAGTTTAATGGCGAAATGTTGAACTAAGGGTTTTAGCTTATGTTATCGACCTAAATCAGCCAAGAATAAAAGAAGTTGAAACTTTATTAGACATCACTCAGTCCTAAAAATGAGTCGTGCTAACGAGCCTGTAATTTTATATTTGCCTACGCGTTACTCAAGATAGTTATGGAAATCGTTCAATCCCCAATAAATAAACAATCTTCAACTACGCCTCGTTTAAGGTTACCGTCACGTCCCTCTGAGCCAAAAAATATGCCTTCAAAGGTCCTTAAACTTGCAGGCATGTTATTGCTTAGCACTCTTTCCCTCAACCTTATTGCCTCTCCGACCCTAGGTCAGTTGCCCTCCATCGATGCTGTCCCTGTCCCTACTACGCCCCAGTGGGGAAGCTCCAATGAGTCAACTGTTGCCCTAGAAACCTACACATTAGGACCTGGCGACGAAGTTAGAGCGGACATACTGGTCGACCACCCATTATTTTTAGACCCAATTGATCAAATCGTGCTGTTAGACGGCTCATTAACCCTGCCTTGGGTCGGCAAAGTAAACGTCGCCGGTCTAAATCCGATTGCAGCCGAACAAAAAGTAGTTGACGCTTACAGCGTTTATATTCGCAATCCACGGGTAACCTTCCAACTGCTCCAGCCTCGTCCCATCAGGGTCGGTATTGTTGGCGAAATTAAACGCCCAGGGGGGTATACGCTGCAAGTTAGTTCCGAAGCAGGCGAGCGTTCCGAAGCCAGCGAAAGCCGAACCCGTTTTTGGCCCAGTGTGACCCAAGCCATTAGTAACGCAGGCGGTATCACTCGGTCTGCCGACGTTCGCTCCGTGCAAATTAAACGCAACGGCGTATCTGAACTCATTCAGGTCGACCTGTGGGATTTTGTAGAAAGTGGTAACCTACGTCAGGACCCCTTACTCCGCGACGGAGATCAAATTCTGGTTCCTACGGCCCAAGTCGTTGACAATGTAGAAGCCCTCACCTTGGCCAATACTACATTCGCCCCTGCCACGATCACCGTAAATGTTGTCGGTGAGGTTCCAACCCCCGGGAGTCTGGCTGTTTCACCAGATACTCTTCTAAATCAAGCCATCCTAACTGCTGGTGGATTCAATACTCGAGCTCGTACCAGCCGTGTGGATTTGATTCGTCTAAACCCTAACGGCACTGTGTCTCAACAGAATGTAGAAGTTAACCTTGCTCAGGATGTCAGTGACGAGCAAAATCCCATCCTTCAAGAAGGAGACACCATTATCGTCGGACGGTCGAGCCTTGCTGCCACTTCAGATACTGCTGGTCTAATTTTCTCCCCCTTGACTAATCTACTCCTGGGAATCTTCGGTATTCGATAGCTGATACTAGAGGTTGCTTACCCGTTCCACGCACTATTTTTGTTGACTGATATTTTTAGATGGCAGCCTAACTTACTATGAACTTTATTCGTAATGTTATTGACCTCAACCTTCAGTATCTATTTGCCGCAACTCGTCGCGGGATTGTTCCCGCAGCGACAGCATTTATCCTAACGGTTTTAGGTGCTGCCACAGTTGCAAAATTGACCAAGCCAACCTACCTGGCAGAGGGAAAACTTCTATTCAAACCTGACCGAGCGGCTTCTTTGACGGGCTTAGACGATGATGGCGGCCCTTTAAAAACCATCAGCTATGGTACTCAACTGAATTCTGAAATTGAAATTATCACGTCAAAACCCCTGATCCAGAAAACGATTGACACACTTCAACTAAAAACGGACGAAGGGGAGCCTTTGAAGGTTGAAGATTTTTGGGCAGACCTTCAAGTAAAAGTCATCTTCCAAACGGACGTATTATCATTCACCTATCTGGATCTAGACCCAGTAACGGCAGCCGATGCCATCAATACCCTGATGGAATTGTATCGGACCCAGAAACTCGCAAGCACACAGGTAGATACTGAAAGTGCAAGTGAGTTCTTAGACCGTCAACTCCCTGTAAACGCTGAAAAGGTTAGGCAGGCGGAATTCGAACTGCGAGTTTTTCGAGAAACCTACAACATTGTTGATTTGTCAGGCGAGCAGGCAATTGCCGTTGCCGCTCTAAATGATGTACGTATTGAGCAAGACGAAGCCGTCGCTGAACTTACAGGACTGTATGACGTTCAATCGAGTTTGAGCAGTGAGCTTAATCTCACCGTCTCTGAAGCCATTCAGTCAAATACGCTCAGTCAATCTACCCAAATTCAAGACATTCTGACAGACATCAACGCGGTTCGTCGTGAAATAGCCGTACAAAAGGTGGAATTCACGGAACAGAGCCCAATCATACAGCGTTTAAGGGCCCAGGAAGCTTCTCTCACAGCTCTTTTGAATGAGTCTACGCAAATTCTAGCGGGTGGCCCCGTGCAGGAATCATTACTCCAAGTCGGCGGGCAAGGTTCGATCTCTATTCGAGGGGCTGGAGCTGGAGGAGAATCAGGGCTGCAAGCCAGTTCTATTCGCGATCTACTCGTTGAAGAGTATGTCACTAATCAACTCGAGATCGTTGCTTTAGAAGGACGATTAAAGGCAATCGAATCCAATGCCAAGGTCTATCAAGAACGAGTGAACCTCTTCCCCGAACTTGAGCAGCGCCAGCGAGATCTAGTACGAAACCTAGAGGCTGCCCAAGAAACCTACCAAGAACTGTTGGGTAGACGTCAAGAGTTACAGGTTAAAGAAAATCAGCTTACCAACTTTATTCAAATTATTGCGCCAGCGGTTCCTCCAGAGAAACCCTCTTCTCAAGAAGCCGTCAAGATTATAGCCATGGGAATTGTGGTTGGCTTTGCCCTTGCCTTAGCTATTATTGTGGCCATTGACTTCTTCATCGTAGACATCAACGGTGCCAACAAAAAATATGATCCTGATGCCTATAACATTCCTTCAGGGCTGTAATAGGAAAGTCTTTTTATTCGGTTATTTAAAATACTTTTTTCAGGTATAGCATTCATTCATCACTTCTAAAAAACTTTATACGCCTGTTGTCTGTCCTATGGTACTTCAAACTGCCTCAGCGAGTGAGCTGCCATCAAAAGATGAGCGTCAAGAAAAGTCATCTCGTAAAGCATTTTTCGAAAAAGTATTAGCAAAAGTTGAATTCGCTTACGTCTTTATTTCGCTTTTCTTCTTTACAGATGCCGTATTGATGGTGATCCTTAGTGGGGGAGCTAGCGAAGGCGATGGATTTAGCTATGATGCGGTCAACTACACCCTTGTTCACCTGTTTTATGTTGCACATAATTGCCTCACGATTCTTTTAGTAGCATGCAGATATAAGCGAACGATCTATATTCTTTTAAGCAACCCGATTATGGTTGCGGCTAGTACCCTAATCGCCCTTTCATTTCTTTGGTCCTTTGCTCCAGACCAATCACAGACTGGAGGCATTTTTGCGACTTGTAATATGCTCTTTGCCGTTTATTTGGCGGGGCGGTATACCTTAAAACAACAACTCACAATACTCAGCTATGTGATGTTGACCATAGCCATACTGAATTTTGTGTTTGTCTATACAATGCCGCAATATGGCATTATGGGACCTCCAGTGCACACAGGGGCCTGGCGAGGAGTTTTCACCCATAAAAATGGCGCTGGAAAAATGATGGTTCTATCCTGTGGCGTCATGTTTATCATGTTCAACGAGGTAAAGAGTAAACCTCGAAAGTGGCTATACTTTATTGGCTTAATGCTTTCGCTACAAATGATTAACAAAACGGGTTCTGGCGGTGCGTTAATCAACTCTTTTTTCATTTTGACCATCATTGTTCTGCTTCAGGCCTTCAAAGCAGAAACGCGTAAGTTTTTCCTATCCCTGATTTTCCTGATCACCGCAGCTATTGTGATTAGTGTGGCCTACGTTCCTCTGATGACGTTCGCCCTGGGATTAATTGGTAAAGATCCTACCCTGACCGGGCGAACAGATATTTGGGAGTATATTTATGCCATGATTGGCAACCGCCCTTGGCTTGGTTATGGT
>CALHGI010000434.1 GCA_938029995.1 uncultured cyanobacterium
ATCAACTACCCTAACTAGCCGGCAAGAAATCAGAGAGATTGTTTTAACAATTAGTATCCGTTAACCAAACACTTAGCTTGAATGCTCGTTTTCTCTTGAAGAGAAAAACAATGGGGCCAAATGTGTTCGAAATTTAGATAAAATCTACCTGAAATGGGGAATGGTGGCAAAATCCTAACTTTGCCCATGTCGCTTATGACATTCAGCACAGATACGCCTGTGCATGTCAACAACGACCATGGCTGACAATCGCTCAAGTTTTCATGGCGATTGCCATATCTGGAAGGAACACACTGGATATTGCACCATCTATGCACCGACTGATCTATGTTCGTAACACTCTTAACTTCATGAAATACTTTGGAGGGCGGTTAACATTGACAGACCCTGGTCAATTTACACAGGAAAACACTGGAACGTATCTTGATCCTGATTAATCATAAACAGCCATCAAGCTACAGTCTGGCAAATCACCCTGGACTCTACACTTCATGAAATACCTATAAGCATGAAGATTACTAGCAGGTCCTTAACTTTTATTAAATCTTTCAAGTGGTCGAATGTCAACTTGTTAAAAACACTCAATTCTGTTTTCTAGTCAGTCTTAAAGATAGAGCAGGTATAAATTGTTTACTCATTACAGGCAATAGATTATGCCTCTAACAAGGACCCCAACAATAGTTTTTGCAGCATCCATACCAGGCTGACAGCCAGGGATGCGCTCCAGATAGTAGCTGCCAAGGTGAGTTTGCCATTGAGGACGCAAAGGCTACCACCGATCAATAGCGCGATCGCAACTCCCCCCGACACCCGCACTAACGTCTGCACCGCCTCCGTCAGCTTGAGTAAACGCGTAGCTACATCATCCGTAGAGACTGGGGAGATGGCCGACTCTAGTAGTGTGCGAAAACTGTCATACTGCTGTGGATCAATTTGGTAATAAGTGCCCAGATCCGTATCGCGAAGAGAGGGATTGGACCGGAGACCAAACTGCTTGGCGGTTGCGATCGCAGCCCGCACTTGACGTTTACTCGCCACCCCACTGAAGGTTTCAAACAACGACTCCCGATACACACCCGCCGTCGCCATCTCGAGAATCCGCTGGCTAAGTTCCACCTCATGGAGATTGGCTCGGTGTTGAGTCACTGGCTAATTACCGACTAAGTAAATATGTACTATCTAAAATATCGCCGATTCCCATCCTTGCGTCAATAAATCAGTCCATAAACTAGCAATATGTCTGGGCGCACATGGGTCAGACCACACGTAATGACGCGTTTGGTTGCAGTCGCAGCAACCCGCCCCATGCATTCAGCAAGTTGCTATAAAAAACGTAGGGGCGTTGCATGCAACGCCCCTACGGGATATCGGATTAAAACAATGGTTGGAAGGCTACATCATGCCGGGCATGCCCATGCCGCCCATGCCGGGCATACCGCCGCCCATGCCACCCATACCACCCATGCCACCCATGGGATCACCACCACCGGCAGCTTCAGGCTCAGGCTTCTCCACCACAAGGGCCTCAGTGGTCAACACCATGCCCGCAATAGAGGCCGCATCCTGTAGGGCAGAACGCACCACCTTAGCCGGGTCCACAATGCCGCTAGCCATCAAGTCTTCATAGGCACCGGTCAAGGCGTTATAGCCCTCGGTAAAGGGCATGGCGCGGACTTTTTCCACTACCACAAACCCCTCATCACCCGCATTGTCAGCAATCTGACGGAGGGGAGCTTCCACCGCCCGCATGACGATGTCCACACCCGTTTGCTCCTCAGGGGTTAAACCGGTCTTCAAAGACTCTAGCTTCTGCGCCAAGTGCAGTAGGGTAATACCCCCACCAGGCACAATGCCTTCAGCCACAGCAGCCTTAGTGGCACTCAACGCATCTTCAATCCGCAGCTTACGATCCTTAAGCTCAGTTTCAGTAGCGGCACCAACCTTAATGACGGCGACACCACCAGCCAATTTTGCCAAGCGCTCCGATAGCTTTTCCTTATCATATTCAGAATCGGTTGCATCCAATTCCCGGCGAATTTGACCAACTCGCTCCTCAATGTCGGGCTTATTGCCACTTTCAGACACGATGGTGGTGGTGTCCTTAGTGATGGTGATTTTATCGGCAGTACCCAGCATCTCAACGGTGGCCATTTCTAGGCTGAGGCCAATTTCCTCAGAAATGACCTGACCACCCGTAAGGACAGCAATGTCCTGGAGCATGGCCTTACGACGCTCCCCAAATCCAGGAGCCTTAACGGCAGCAACATTGAGTACGCCGCGGGCCTTATTAACAACCAACGTGGCCAGGGCCTCACCATCTACATCTTCAGCGATGATGACTAGGGGCTTACCGGCACGGGCAATATTTTCTAGAACGCCGACCAAGTCCTGCATGGAACTGATCTTTTTATCAGTAATCAGAACCAGGGCACCATCCATGTCAGCAATCATTCGTTCCTGATCGGTCACGAAATAAGGAGACAGGTAACCCCGGTCAATCTGCATGCCTTCGACCACGTCCAGCTCAGTATTGAGGGACTTGGATTCCTCAACAGTGATTACACCGTCCTTAGTCACCTTGTCCATGGCTTCAGAGATCATGTTGCCAATGACTTCGTCGCTACCGGCGGATACGGTGGCCACTTGGGCAATTTCCTTGCCCTCCACAGGTTTAGCAACAGTCGCAATCTCATTTACTAGCTGGGCAACGGCCTTTTCAATGCCGCGACGTAGGCTAACGGGGTTGGCTCCAGCCGCTACGTTCTTTAATCCCTCACGGATAATGGCTTGGGCCAGGACAGTGGCGGTAGTGGTGCCATCACCTGCCAAATCCTTAGTTTTGGATGCAACTTCTTGGATCAGCCTCGCCCCAGTATTTTCATAGGGATCAGACAGCTCAATTTCCTTCGCGATGGTGATGCCATCGTTCACAATTTGAGGTGCGCCGAATTTCTTTTCAAGAACAACGTTACGGCCCTTGGGACCCAAGGTTATTTTGACCGCATCGGCCAGGGCATTAACCCCTTGCTCTAAAGCCTGGCGGGACTTTTCATCAAATAGTACCAGTTTCGCCATAGTCAGCTCGTTTCGCTCTGCAATGAAAGACCTTAGCACTCTCTGAGGCAGAGTGCTAACTAAGCGTATATCACGACATGGAGTTACTTAATTCCGGATAACCGATCCTTACCGTTGACCGGTCATGGTTGTTGTCATCGAGCAATAATCAAATACCGTGAAACCAGTGTTCCCTAAGCATATTTGCCGTAATTATGGACTGGCATCAATTTTTATTGAGTTTTTTTAGGTATACCTAATGAAAGCGAAGGATTGTGCGTGTGACTTTTTTTACGCGTGTTCTCCTAGATATTACAAAAACCTTTCCGGGCAAAATGACCGTAGTGGCCTTCTGTTCCCTAGATTTTTACCAATGGTTTCGAGAAAAACTATAAATAAAATTCTCTCTAGACCCCTCTGAATATCCGGAAATCTAAAAGGGAGATGCGTATCCTGCATCAGACAATCAAAAATGTCACCTTAGGCACACACAAAGTGAACATTACCCCCTAGCATCTGGTTATATGGAAATGAACTTAAAATCCTTTATTAGTTTACTTTTTCCGCTTTATTAGAGCTTTAGCAAACTTTCGTCAGGGTTATTATTCTCTTTACCTAGACGTTACTTTGATTGCTTAACGTGGAGGAGATTTATAAATTACTCTCCAAGCTCTTACTAAACGCCTTATTTTAATCCAGTTAACGCTTCAAAATAATTTGTTCAATTTGTTTTCCTGAAATACTACGTCTTTCTATCTGAACCATGTCTTCTGCCACTGCATTTCTGAAGAATCATGTTTTCCATGGCGTCAAACCCCAGTTTAAGCCTCTGCTCCCCATCAGGCGCTGGTTGGATGCCTTAAAGATTGAAGAGCCCAAGCTAGCTCATCGCATTGCCCGGCTGGTGCCTTCCCAATGTCCATTCGAGCGGGACATTGTCCTATTTGGTCGCACCATTGGCCATATTCCGCCCATGTGCAAGCTCAATCCCCTATACGATGAATTGGTGGGGCTACGTTTTCGCGCCCTTTGCTTCTTGGCCGATGAGTGCGGCGAAGATATTTCCACATTCGTTTAAGGCCCATACTGCCTTCGATACGGCACGTTGGCATAGCTATATTCCGGGGCAATGTTTCATGGAAACTCCCCCCATGCAGTATGGCTAAACCCTTAAGTTCTCTATGATCCCTGCCATAGGGCTTGTTAAAAATTAAGGTCATGGCCTTATTCATTTAAATCATGGCTTAACAAGCCTTTCAGGCTTAAACCGTGAAGTAGTTTCTTAACAGCTCCATAGCCCACTGATTGCTATGGCTCCTTAACTGCTATGGCTCCCTGCCATAGCCCACTGTTTTTAGTAGGGTCATCGGTCCTATCTGCTTAAGCTGGTCCATTTGCGTTTGGGTTTTCACTAAAAGGGACCCGGCAAAGCCTAGGGAATTGACGGAAATGTCTAGGTGATTGTCTTGGCATCTGGGCACCACCATTAGCCAATCACGAGTTCCCAGTAGGTTATAGGCCTGGCGCTGGGGGCCTTGCCATTGGTCGCTGGGGTCACCAATGGCTAAATGACTGAGTAGTTGGCGATAGCGCTGCAGCCACTGTTCCGCCCCATCGTCAGGAAACATCTGGGCAATGCCATGGGCATAGGGAAGCTGGGATGATTGCCCGATCCCATTGATAAATTGGGTGGCGCGGATGGCGGACGCAACGGGCAGCGCCATGGACGGCACAATTTGCAAATGTTTGTGGGGCTGACTGGCTCCGGCGGATTGACCACCGTTGTAGAAAATTAGGCCATTCACCTCGTTTAGACAGCGGCAGAGGGCTTGAAAATCTGCCAGGGTCAGCCAGTCAAGTTGGGACTCGAACGCCCGGGTCACGATCAGGAAATGATGGTCCATGACGTTGAACTTATTGAGTAGACAGACATGGGTATCGGAGATGTCTGTCACGTATAGGTTTTGATCGTAGGGCAGAAAAGGATTGGTTTTTTCTTGGGTCTGAATCTTACGAGCCTGGGCTTTGCGGTTCAGGTTGGTTAAAATTCGCACGATAAACTTTATCCCACCATCAGAGACAATTTCGTACTGGGTATCGATGGGTTTGAGGGCTCCAGTGGCTAGGCCATGTTGAGTCTGGGTTTGGAGCTTAGACCATAGGGTACGGGACTGCCAGGGTTTTCGAAAAGCTGGGCGATCGCACATATGTCTATCCTGTGATGAACCACAACTGCTATG
>CALHGI010000435.1 GCA_938029995.1 uncultured cyanobacterium
TTGCCGGGGATCAGGGCCGTGGTAATAATGATGTCCACTTCTTTGGCCTGCTCCGCAAACAGGGCCATCTCGGCCTCGATGAACTCTTTACTCATCGTTTTGGCATAGCCGCCAGCACCGGAGCCGTCCTCTTCAAATTCCAGCTCTAAAAACTGGGCGCCCATGCTCTCTACTTGCTCTTTAACCACAGGGCGGGTATCAAAGGCACGGACAATGGCACCTAGACTCTTGGCAGCACCAATGGCGGCTAATCCAGCCACACCGGCACCAATCACTAATACCTTAGCGGGGGGTACTTTACCCGCAGCGGTAATCTGCCCGGTAAAAAAGCGACCAAAGTTATTGGCGGCTTCAATCACAGCGCGATATCCGGCCACATTGGCCATGGAGCTCAGGGCATCCATTTTCTGAGCTCGGCTAATGCGGGGCACCGAGTCCATGGCTAGAGCCGTTATCTGACTGTCCGCTAGCTGCTTCACCAAGTCAGCGTTTTGAGCAGGCCAAAGAAAGCTAATGAGGGTCTGGCCATCATGGCCCAGGGCCGCTTCATCACAGTTAAAGTCTGGGTGATGGGCAGGGGGCTCAACCTTGAGCACAATGTCCGCCTGCTGCCACAGTTCCCGAGCATTATCAACCACCTGGCAATCCGCTTCACGATAGGCCTGGTCCGAAAACTCAGCTCGTTCACCAGCACCTTGTTCAATCAGAACGTCAAAACCCAAGGACTGGAGTTTCTTGACAGTTTTAGGCGTGGCGGCAACACGGCATTCACCTGGCGCTATTTCTTTCGGTATTCCGATGCGCTTTGGACGACTAGGTGGTGATGACTGCTGTTCAACAGCACCTTTATCAAGGGCAATGGTCATGGTGAATCCTTTTTAACTAGCTGGGCTAACGATTGTTAAAAACACTATGGAAGCGGGATCACAATTGATCTCAATCCCACAGGAATAACTTTAGATTTAATGGTTTTTCATCACTGAAATATGAACTGTTAATGCCATGGCTCAGCAGGGTTTAATTCACCTCACAACACCGGAGCACCGAGCACGGGTTCATCAGTTTCTAAGGAAATATGGCTGGATGCGACTGCTCGGCTTGGTCTTTACTGTGTCGTCCTTGTTGATGTCAGAAATCCTTAAAAAAGAAGCTGATAGCCCATCAAAAAAATGAGTCACGGATCTTGCAGTGCATTGACGCCTCAAGACCTAAGTCCTGACAGACAACCCCCTTTTCATTCTGGCAATTGCACTATTGAAAAGTGCCACCTTCTTTAGGAAGTTTTACCTTTCGATCACCAGCTCTCCCATGGAGAACGCCCTCAGTAAACTTGGCTTAAGACGCAATGACCACGGGTTTAGCTCACTGTTTCAGAAAACATTGCGTATGCTAGTCTTAAGAAAAGTTACGCACTGTAAACGACGTCATAGAGGCCTTTTACTGCCCTCAATAACGACGTTTATGGACCATAGGGCACTTGCTAGGGCGAGTGGCATCGGCCCATCATCATGGCTGGGGTCAATTTTAAAAACCGTCCCCCCACGATGAAATAGCTGCACTGTCCCTGTGATAGTTCTAGACGAGTCCTAAATCTTTTTAGTTTTGAGCGCGAGGAGTGAGTAATGACACCTAAGAAATTAATGCAGTGGGGTTTAGCAGGCCTAATGCTGTCGTCTGCTGCTGTTGCCAGTGTTAGTTTGCCTACCCTAGCGCAGGATAGCTACAACACCGACGGGCTCACTATTTTTGGTGGTGTTGATGGTGAGTATCGCCTACCCTACGACCTACGCAATAACACACGCCGTAATACCCGCGCTATGTACACACTCGAGGTGGGTGGCGACAAGATACAGGCAGCGGCTTCCACTTTGATTGTGACTATTCCTGAGTCATTCACTCGCTATCGTGGTCGGATCAACTTAGACGAAATTTCTGTGCGCTATGGTCGCATAGATAATGAGGGTTCTTCTATTCCAGTAGATGAAGTGCGCTGGGATGATCGAGTGTTTAGCGGTGCTAACGATCTATCGGACGACCTGGATAAAATTGAAATCTTTTTGGCTGAGGACATCCCGGCAGATCGTTCTTTCACCATTGAATTTGGTAAAGTACGCAACCCTAATCGGAGCTTGATGCTGCGGACAAATTTGCAGGTGGTCGAGCGGGGCCAAGAGCTGCCTAACTACATTGGCACCTGGGAAATGCTGGTGGCCTACGAGATTGACAACGACTAAATCGAGTGTCATTCATGACCTTCGACATGTTACTATCAGAAACCGCGTCGATAGGCGCAAGTAGTAATTTTGTTTGAGCAGATTTAGGAGCAATCGCCATGACTAAGCGCACTCTGGGCGGTACATCTCGTAAGCGGAAGCGCGTTTCTGGCTTTCGCGTCCGTATGCGTACTGTGAATGGCCGTCGAGTCATTCAATCCCGTCGTAAGAAGGGCCGTGCTCGCCTAGCAGTTTAAGCCTGCTAGTGGAGTTGAGAACGCATCCGTGGCATTACCAAGTCAACATCGACTGCGGTCTCCGCGCTCCTTTTCCAAGGTTTATCGCCAAGGCCGACGCGCTAGCAGTCAGCATCTGGCGATTAAAGCCCTCAAAAATCCAACACCCGATGACATTGCGTCCAAACGACCGTCATCGGGTGTTTGTTTTGGCATCTCCATTAGCCGCAAAGTACACAAACGAGCGGTGGTCCGCAATCGCCTCAAGCGTCAGCTCCATGCAGCTCTCAGAACCTTACTTCCCAAAGCTAGTGGGGCTTGGTGGGTCGTCATCAATGTGCGAACAACAGCAGTAGGCTGCAAATATTACGAATTTTTGCAAGAATTAGAGAGTCTATTAATAAAACTAGAGGTGCTGGATGGCAATTAAAGAAGATGTTTATTACGAAGGCGGCCCCCACATCGGAGATCTCATATTCCACTGTGTACTAGCCATTACAGTCGTATTTATTCCCGTTACCATCGGAGCCATTATCCGAGCAATATGGGTGCGCTACCGCATCACTAGCCGTCGAATTTCTGTCACGGGTGGCTGGATGGGTCGTAACCGTACCGACTTGATCTATTCAGAAGTGACTCGTGTAGCCGTTGTGCCCCGCGGTCTAGGCCTATGGGGAGACATGGCCGTTCAGTTGAAGGACGGTAGCCGCCTCGAGCTTAGGGCTGTACCTAACTTTCGTGAACTCCATGCCAAAATCATGGAGCAGCTTTCACCGAAAGCTCAAGAAGCAAGTCGTGTCAAAATTTAAGGGTGCGATCCAAGGTTAACGAGGCCTGACTTTATTCCTACGAGTTCCCAGTGGGAATAACCGTCCTCTAAAAGGTAGAACACCGCCATTCCAGTTCTTTACCTGAGTGAATAACTAGTCCTTTTTGCCTTGAATCACCCTAAGGTCTGCAATATTCAGATACATTAGAGTTCGGTATGCAATTTGCTCGGTAAGCGCGCATGGATTTCGGTATTGGATTTCTGACTAACAACATAATGTTGCCAATCCTAGATTTTTTCTATGGGATTGTGCCTAGTTATGGATTAGCCATTGTGGCTTTGACTCTTCTCATTCGCTTTGCTCTCTACCCGTTGAATGCCGGGTCGATTCGCAATATGCGACGCATGAAGATCACCCAACCCCTCATGCAGAAGAAAGTTAAGGAAATCCAAGAACGCCACAAGGATGACCCTGGCAAACTGCAAGAAGAAATGGGCGGGGTTTATAAAGAATTCGGCAACCCATTGGCAGGCTGCTTTCCAGTAGTACTGCAAATGCCTATTCTGTTTGCCCTATTTGCCACCCTCCGTGGGTCGCCATTTGCCGACATTACCTACCCTGTCAATCTGCAAATTCTTCCCCAAGACGCCCTTGAGCAAGTACAGCCCCAAGCGTTTTCTGCCAAGCAATCCAGCCTATACATAGCTGATGGTCAGCATTTTCCTTTAGCCCCTGTTTTACCTGGTGGCAACCGTATCGGTGTAGGCGATAAAGCGTTAGTACGTCTGCAAACACCTGAAGGTGACTCCATTGCCCAGCTAGCTGATGAGTACGCTGAGGATCCGTCTGTATTTGTTCCCCAGTGGGAAGTGACGAAAGGGCAGGAATTAGTTGAAATCGATCAAAACGGTCAGATTACGGCCCTTGCCCCTGGTGATGTCACGGTTCAAGCCAAGGTCACTGGCCTAGCCGCCACCAAAGGATTCCTCTTCATTAAAGAGCTAGGACGCATTGGAGCTCTAGGCGATGAAGGAGAAATCCATTGGGATATCCTCGGCATGATCCTGTTCTTCGGCATCAGCCTCTATGTAAATCAGCTTTTATCTGGCCAGTCCTCCAGCGATAACCCCCAGCAAGAAACGATTACAAAACTAACGCCTGTCTTGTTTTCAGGCATGTTTTTGTTCTTCCCGTTACCTGCCGGAGTGCTGCTGTATATGGTGTTAGCCAACGTTTTCCAAACAGCTCAGTCCTTTATCTTGTCCAAGGAGCCCCTCCCTGACAATATTCAGGCATTGGTAGATGAGCAGGAAGCCAAAGCCGTGAGTGCCGACCGAGGCCCCCTAGCATTTGAGCCTGGTTCTAGGAAAGCAACTGGCAAAGATGGTGACAAGAAAGGTAACGCCCAGAGAAAATCATCATCGAAAGAATCGTCAAAGGGTAATAAGTCAACCGATAAAAAGTCTGGCTCTAACCGTTCCAAAGGTAATAAGAAATCTGGCGGAGGACCGAAAAAAAAGGTCTCTAACCGTTAGGTAACGGTAGACTTGTGGTTAGCATGAATAGCGCTGAAACAGGTGTAGATAATTTATGGGCGAGCAGCAAGATAAGGGCGGGATTGAATGGCTCTCAAAACTCTTAGATCATCAAGGTATTCAGGCTTCTGTAACTGGTGAGCACATATCCGATGATCTAGGGGACAGCAGTTTTTGGCTGACCATTGATGACGCCGCCCTAACCCAGGAACAGATTGATGCTCTATTGGGTGAACGCGGCCGTGTTTTAGATGCCATCCAGTACTTAGCCAATACCATATTGAATATTGGTCAAGATTCTTCAGAACAGCAGTCCTACACCATAGAGTTACGGGGCTACCGCCAAAAACGCCAAGATGAACTCAAGGCCATGGCAGAGGCAGCAGCAGCAGCAGCCATCGCTAGCGGTGGCGAGCATGAGGTCGCTGATTTATCGTCTGCAGAACGTCGGCAATTACACTCTCTCTTGAAAGCTCACGGTGGGTTAGAAACCTTTAGCCGAGGCCGTGAACCCGATCGTCGGTTAGTGGTTCGTCCCTTGGGAAGTGATGAATCCGCCGATGGCCCAGATGCCGTTGAGGCCTAAATATCTAGGTCTCAGACAGCTTTTCAAAGCATGATTTGGCCACAGTATGTAAGCGAGACTAAACCGTTCATTTTTTCTTTGGCCCCTTGAATCGATTATTTAGCGGCCCATGCAACGCATATACATTCCCCATCTGGTTAACGATCCAAACAAAGCACGGACGATTGAGGTCAATGATTACCTAAGTGATCTAGACACCCTCACCCCCGTTAAAGGGAGTATTCAAATTGAGCATCGCGGTAACTTTTTAGATGTGGCGGCTCAGGCTGAAACCATTGCCACCCTTTCGTGCCACCGTTGCTTAAAAAATTACAACTCTCGCATACAAGTGGATACGTCAGAGTTTATTTGGTTGCAAGAACCTCAGCCAGAAGCCTATGCGGAAGAGGTGGAAGTAGGTTTAGACGAGTTGGTTGAAACGCTGCCACCCCAGGGCCATTTTGATCCCGGTAAGTGGCTTTATGAGCAACTATGCTTAGCGATCCCCCAACGACAGCTATGCGATCAAGCCTGCGAGGGGATTAGTAATCCGTTGGCCAGTGATGCTGACACAGCTACGGATCAGCGTTGGTCTGCCCTCTCTGCCCTAAAACAGCAGTTGTCCGATTAGCGGTTTCACTGGGTCTTATATGGCATTTTATGAGGAGTTAGGATTACTGATTCGGGCACGCTACCCGCTAATTTATATCCCTACGCGAGAAGAAGAACGGGCCGAGGAGTCCATTACCTCAGTTGCAGCTAAAACCGGTAATCGAGCTGTTTATACCTGGGATTTTGTGGATGGTTACCAAGGAAATCCGACTGATGTAGGCGCAGGGCGTCGCAATCCTCTCCAAGCCCTAGAATTCGTCGAAAAACTATCAGCCACAGCACCAGCTGTCTTTATCTTGAGAGACTTCCATCGTTTCTTAGATGATATTGCTGTTTCGCGAAAGCTCCGTAATTTAGCACGACGGCTGAAATCTCAGCCGAAAAATATTATTGTTCTATCGTCCCAACTCGCTATTCCCGATGAACTAAGCGAGTTACTGACAGTCCTAGAATTTCCATTACCCACGGTGGGTGAAATTCGGAAAGAAATTGAGGCATTACTGGGGGCCATGGGCAACCTGCCAGAGCCCAAGGCCATGGATGCCCTAGTACAGTCTTGCCAAGGGCTGTCCATGGAGCGTATCCGCCGAGTATTAGCAAGGGGTATTGCAACCAATGGCGCTTTTAGCCCAGACGATATCGACCTGATTCTAGAAGAAAAGCGACAAACTATCCGTCAGACGCAGATATTAGATTTTTATCCAGCAACCCAAAAGATCTCTGATATTGGCGGCTTAGATAACCTTAAAGACTGGCTCATGAAGCGTGGTAGCTCATTTTCGGAAAGAGCTCGACAATACGGCTTACCCCATCCCCGAGGTCTCATGCTGGTGGGGATTCAGGGTACGGGCAAATCCTTAACAGCTAAGGCCATTGCCCACAATTGGCAGCTGCCCCTACTGCGTCTAGACGTGGGTCGTCTCTTTGCTGGTTTAGTGGGAGAATCTGAGTCTCGCACACGGCAGATGATTCAGCTGGCGGAGGCTTTGGCTCCCTGTGTACTGTGGATCGATGAAATTGATAAAGCATTTGCTGGCTTTGAGGGGCGAGGCGACTCGGGGACCACTAGCCGAGTTTTTGGGACATTTATTACCTGGCTGTCGGAGAAGACCTCACCCGTGTTCGTGGTGGCGACAGCGAATAATATTGGCTCACTACCGCCAGAGCTCCTCAGAAGAGGTCGTTTTGATGAAATTTTCTTTGTGAGCTTACCCAGCCAGCCTGAACGGGATGCCATTTTTAATGTGCATCTGAGTCGGTTGCGACCTCACAATGTCAAAAGCTATGACACCAGCCGTCTAGCCTATGAGACGCCTGATTTTTCTGGAGCTGAAATTGAGCAGACTATTATTGAAGCCATGCACATTGGCTTTAGTCAAAATCGTGATTTTACGGTGGATGATATTTTAGAGGCCGCAAGTCAGCTAGTGCCCCTTGCTCGTACGGCCAAGGATCAGGTGGAAGCACTCTTGGCATGGGCTGCGTCCGGTAAGGCTCGCATGGCGTCGCGGCAATCTATGCTGAGCGATCGCATGAAAGAGCTTGACAGTTAGGGGCTGCTCTGAAA
>CALHGI010000436.1 GCA_938029995.1 uncultured cyanobacterium
CCTCATTGTGCCACACAAAATCGTCTGCCATCAGGTTACTTAGGGTATCCATGTCGCCTGTGCCCGCAGCGGTTAGAAACGATTGGGCAATTTGAAGCGTTTGCTGCGTTTGGTCTACCGGTATCTCCTGTATCTGCTGAATGTCCTGTATGCTTGGGGTTTCAGGATGCCCCTCTGTTTTGGCCGGTGTGCTAAACCCAACAACGAGCAACCCAGCAATTATTAGGGGGAAAGTTGTTCTGATCATGATTCTTTTCCTTAAATAGGTGAATGTAATGGGTGAACGTCTTAGAACATGCCGTTACGGTGGGGCATTTCGCTATCGGGGGGCACCGGTTGCACAACATCCCAATGTTCAACAAGTTTGCCATCGCGAATCCGCAGAATATCAACGACGGCGGATATACCCTCGGTGCTAGTGACTTTTGAATGGACGACCACCAGATCGTTTTGGGCCGCAATATTTTGTATGTCATAACACAATGCTGGGATATTGCCGCTTTCGAACGCCTGCTTGATGGGTTCTATGCCATCAGGAATGAGGGGATTATGTTGGATATAATTCTCATCCACATAGTTTTCCAGCGCCGTATTCAAATCGCCTTCGTTAAAAGCAAGATTTAAGAAATCTACGGCAATTTGCTGGTTGGCAGCTTCAATTTCTTCTGAATAGGTGACGGGATTGTCGATAAAGACGCTAGCCGCCGCTGTTTCACTGCGACCGGAGGCCGTCTCCTCCGAGAGGGGTTGGCGGATATCCCAATGTTCAGCGTATTTACCATTCTCGTCAAACCGCATCAGGTCAACAATCTTACTCGGTGGGGTACCATCGCCGCGATTGACCTCACGAAACATTACCAGAAAGTCGCCGCTGTCGAGAAAACCACCCTGGCCCATCCATTGCATTTGGCGGGTGGAGAAATCGGCAGAACGGTTCTTGAGCAGATCCCAGACAGGTTCCCAGCCATCGGCTAAATCAGGGCTGTGTTGAATATAGGGATCGGCGGCAGCGGCCATAAATGCATCGTAATCATTGGCTGCAGCCGCTTTGAAGGCATTGCTGAGCGTTGCACGGGAGCGGTCTCCTTGGAGATGGCCACGGGCTGTTACGTAGGTGTCGTCCACCGGGCAGCTGGCTTGGATTTCTACCTGGCTAACGTCTGGGGTTCCGTCCTGGCAGCCATAGGCAACGGTTGTGACCATAAGGAATAGTGCTAGCGTCCCTGCCCTAAGTCTTTCTTGCATGCTAATTGCTGTCCTTTTTTGCTCTAAGATTCGCCATAATCATGGTCTGGATGGTTGCTGGCTCCGGATTTCCAATACCCCCGCGTAACCAGCCGTTTTTTACTCACGTTCTTTTGGTTCAGTAGTTGCGATCGCATCCGTCCCATGGCATTGGATTCACAGGCGATCCACCAAAGAACATCATCACTATCTTTGACCTTGGATAACACCTCAGGGAGATAATTTTCCAGGACCTGGCCAGGACTTGCCGCTTGTTCCTGACGAAACAGCCACGTGGGGTCTGCTTCAACGGTGGCACTAAGCGATCGCAACTCCTGAGCATCTTCCACTTCACACACGACCATGGGGGTGCAGCCCGCGGGCAGGGCTTCTAGCACCGCACCTGCGGCGGGCATGGCCGACTCATCCACCATCATCACCATGGTTTTGAGCGTATCAGGTATATCCATGCCCCCGCCCGGTCCGGCCAGGGTTAAGGGATCACCCACTTGGGCTTCGGCGGCCCAGGTGGAGGCTAGACCATGGCCATGGAGGACAAATTCCACCGTTAGTTCGTTGGTGTCAGGGTTAAAGGAGCGGGGGGTGTAGGTGCGCATGTGCGATCTCATTTTCTTCGGATCAGCGCCAGCACCAAACAACAGCTTGATATGTGCCCCCGGACGGGGCACAGGAAACCCCGCCAGGGTTTCACCACCAAAAACAATCCGTCGCACCCGAGGGGTGACTTGTTCAATGGTTTGGACGGTCACCTGCCGCATGGGACGACGACGTTTTAGCTTGTTCAAGATCATAGGCTTGTTTTGTGAATTGACAGTTCTAAAGTGTGTAAAGGGTGGTAAAACTCTCGATGTGGAGTTAATGGTTTAGGAGGTGTTAAGAAACTACTTCACGCTTTAATCCTGAAAAGCTTGTTAAGCCATGATTTCAAGGAACAAGGCCATGAATTTAATTTTTAACAAGCCCTTAGCGTGCATTCACGATTCCCCATCGCGCCGCCAGGGCTTCGGGTAACAGAAAAACAACAATCCAGACGGCCGCAACCAGCCCCAACGGCATGCCCATCGAACCGTGTCCAGTGGCTAGGGTGTTCAAGAGATCTCCCAACTCCGTCAGAAACCGCATCGAAAACACTACACCAATGGCGCTCGGTGTCCTCAGCCAGAGAACAAGTAGCATCGCTGCACCCATTGCCAGATTGCGAATACCCCAGGCTGTTGTAACGTAAGAAATCTCAGCCCACTGGGTAAAGTTAGGGAAATCGTTGAAGAATTTTGTCGGTGTAACCACACCAAACAATCCAGCAACAATCCCAATAATGGCCAGGAGGCAGCCGAAGTAAACAATCCACGGGGGCAAGCCGTTGGATGCATTTGTCGTAGGCGTATTAGCCATAGGGTTTTCCCCTAGTCCTCAAAGGGGAAGGATCTCCAGCATTAAGGCAGTTTAAGGAAGCAGGCACCTTCGGTGTCAGTGATGCCGTATCAGCCATGGATAGTTTATTTGCACATAGACGGTGTTCATTTCCATCGTAAGTAAATTAACTGAAATAATAAATGGTCAAAATTGATAGTATTTAGGGTTAAAAATGGACATTCTCCCCTGGGAAAGGTGAAATGGCAGGGTTGTTCGGTTGAACAGGCGAACACCGATGGTTTCTTCCAGCCCCCGCCAGGGGCGGCAATTTCTAGCGATAAGCGGGACGATGGCATATCCGTTTATCAAAAATATCCGAATTATCATTTCGCGAAAAGCCTGTTTATCTTTTGTATTCAAAAAATTATGATGACATCAATGGTTAGACGACTCCCCTGGAGGTGACATGATGAAAGCAATGCTCCTAAGCTCCTATGGTGAAGACGCCCAGTTTGAACCTGTAGATATTGAAAAACCTCAGCTCAAACCAGGTCATGTCCTGATCAAGATTGCGGCGTCGAGCGTGAATACGGTCGATACCATGATTCGTAAGATGGGCAAGGAGTTACCCCTTTCTCCCGATACCCCTGCGATTCTTGGCATGGACTTCGCCGGGACGGTGGAGACCGTTGGCGAGGGCGTGTCCACCTATGCTGCGG
>CALHGI010000437.1 GCA_938029995.1 uncultured cyanobacterium
GATGAGCTGATATCGGCAACTAAACAGGCCAATGCCCATGAGTTTATTGAAAACTTACCCCAGGGCTTTGACACCCTGATTGGGGATCGGGGGGTATTGCTTTCGGGGGGACAGCGTCAGCGGTTGGCCATTGCCAGGGCGCTATTACAGGACCCTGATATTTTGATTTTGGATGAGGCGACCAGTGCTCTGGATACGGTTTCTGAGCGATTGGTGCAAAATGCCATTGATAAACTGAGTCGAGATCGCACCACCTTGGTGATTGCCCATCGGTTATCGACCATTGCTGGGGCGGATCAAATTGCGGTTTTAGAGCGGGGCCGGGTGGCTGAAGTGGGTAACCATGTGGATCTGCTGGAGAAAAGAGGCGCCTATGCCAAACTCCATGCCATGCAGCTAACTAAGAGTTTGCATGAAAACAATAACGGTAGCAGCCGTCTGGTGTCTGATATCTTACCCGTCTATCGCAAGGCCATTGGGCAGTCGTCCTATGAGTTGCGATCGCAGCTCAATTCCATGATCGGTCTGCTGGCTTTAATTCAAGAGGATGTGGATGACCCCTATGAGCAGGCCGAGCTGATGCTCCATGCCAAGACCATTGCCATTGATCTATTGGGCGTGGTCGAAACCCTAGAGGGGATTGGTCAGCCTAAGGGCAAATCACCGTTGGCAAAATCTAGCCCGGCCACCTCCATAAGGGATTTGTAAGGTGGATGGGGAACGCCTGCATGGGGTAACCCTGGCTTGGCCGTCGATTTTTTAAGTCTTATATTTCAACTACCTATTGGATTGGCTATGACCTGCGGCATTTATACCCTGGCAAATGATGTGGTCTATGACCAGCTGATTGCCCTGCTTAACAGCATTGCAACCAATGTCTCCCCAGACTTCCCCGTGTGTGTCATTCCCTATGACAACCGCATGTCTAAAGTGGTCGCTGAAATCGAACGGCGGCCTAGTAATGTAACGCTGTTTAGCGATGGCGAGGCCCTCGACCGTTGGGAGCAATTTGCCGCTGATATCTGGCAACATCACCCCACGGCCTATGATGTTTGGAATTTACGGGGGGTGTCAGGGGTAAATCGCATGGGCATGCACCGGCGCTTTTGTGCCTTTGATGGTCCCTTTGAACGCTATATCTATTTGGATGCCGATACCCTAGTGCTGGGGGACATTGAGCCCATATTGGCTCCTTTGGATCAGGTGGACTGGGTGGTTTACGACTTTCAATATAAAGATCCCACCCATGTTTTTAATGTCCACAGCCCCCAACTGAACGCTGTGTTTTCTGATGAGCAGCTGGACAAAATCTTTTGTGCGGGAATGTATGCGGCCAAGCGGGGTGTGTTTAGCCGTGAACAGTTGGCTTGGCTGTTAGAACAGCTCAAAACGGAAGCCGATGTGCTTTATATCAACGGTCCTGACCAAGCCATTGTTAACTACATGGTATTAAAACTGGGGCTGAATATTCGTAACTTATCCAAATGCCTGCCGGCTAATCAGGTGACGGGCTGCTGCGCCACGTCCTCCCATTTTGAGCGGCAAAATCATTATTTGGTGGATGACGGTAAGCGTCTTACCTATCTTCACTACATTGGCATTGGGTCTCGGTTCTTTGCCCGGCTGTGTACGGGGGAAAACTTGGATTTTCCCTATCGCGATCTCTTTTTGCACTACCGCTATTTGGATTCCCCAGACCAGCGACCCGTATTTCAGGGAAAACCTCGATCAATTGTGGATCAAGAGTCACTGGCCAAACGCTTTATGAAGCGGTTGAAATCGCGCTTTAAGCCAGCCCTGAGGCGATAGCTAGCCAAGGGTTTAGCCTTGTTGTGGTTGGGCGCGGCCTAATTTGAATGCTCTATCAGCAGCTGTGCTGATTATTTGTCCATCTATCAGCAGCTGTGCTGACTATTTAAGGAGAAGCCCCGATGGTTCGTGGTGTATATATTGTGGCCAATAGGAAGGTGGGGGAAAATGCGATCGCACTGCTCGCCAGTTTGCGGAACCACGATCCGGACGTGCCGGTGTACATGATTCCGTTTAATGACGACTACCAGTCCCTATACCAAACCCTCAACCAGCTTTACCAGGTGCAGCTGTATCCAGATCTAGGGTTTCTAGACGCCTTTACCCAAAAAATCAGTGAGATCTTCCCCCGCGATTTTCTGGCCCTGCCCAACAAAATGCGCAAGCTAGCCGCCTGGTTTGGGCCGCTGGACGAGTTTCTCTACATTGATACGGACATTCTTTTTTTCGAGCCAGTTTCCCACACCCTGGCCTACCTCGACCGGGCAGACTTTATCTGCTGTGACTACCACTTCAAAGGACGAAAGCTGCGGGATGTCTTTTCCCCCAGCGTCATTGAACGGGGTATTTTTCCCGCCGATGTGGTCAACTCCGTCTTTAACAGCGGTTTGTGGGGGGCCAAAAAAGGCACCATTACCCTTGAGCAAATGTATGCCCGGCTAGGGGAGTGCGCCCAAAACCGCGACTACTTCGACTTTTCTGGTGGCACCACCGACCAGCCCATCATGAACTACCTGGTGCTGAACAGCATTGAAAACCGGCTCAATATTACCCAGGTAGAACCTAACGAACCCGGCAGCTGGGGCGGAATGAAGCATTTTGTGACCCGCGATCAGGCCCTGTATGACGGCGATACTCGGCTGCGCTACCTCCACTGGGCCGGTACCCCCATGGGACCCGGGGGACCCTATCGAGCGCTTTGGGAATATTATCGGTATCTAGATCAGCCGGATGCTCGCCCCCCCCTGGAGACGCCCGTTGCCCAATCGCCGCGCCCGCCCCTGCAGCAGCTTAGACAGACCTTGAGTCGTTTAAGCCAGCGGCTAAAGCCATAAAGCTTCCATTTTCCCGTGGGCTGTGCCCACCTTCCTATTTTCCCGTAGGCACAGCCCACACTTCCGTGACCCATCGCTTTTCTTCACCCATGACTCCTCCCAGCTGTTCACTATCCATCATGGTGGCCCGCACCGATATTCCCTTCATGATGGAGACCATTCCCCACCTGGTGCGCACCAGCCACTACCCCTTTGTGGAACGGGTGTTGTTTCTCGATACGGCCCCCCTCACCGGGGATAAGGTGGGTCGACCGGGCAT
>CALHGI010000438.1 GCA_938029995.1 uncultured cyanobacterium
ATGTTGAGTCAGTAGGCGTTACCAACCATGGAGCGAAAGAAATAACGGCAACAGGCCATTACCCCCAAAGCTTTTAACGATCACCTATAGCCTGCCCCATATAGCAAACCTCCTGATGCATTAGGACGTTTGCGCGCCAGGTTAGCTGTTGAGGCCAAAAGCTTTCAGGGACAACCATTGTATTGACTAACCTGGCAGATGCTATAGGATTAACCCACCGAAAAGCTCCCCATTGGGAGTTTCCTTTCGGTGGGTTCCATTGTTCATGCACTAACGCATTGTTCACGCACGGTTGCGCTGTTTACGCACGGTTGGGCTAATTCTCTAACCATCCTTGAATGGTGTTCACAACCGATTCTCCTAAGGCTCCATAGTCGTACCCGCCCTCCAGACCAAAGAGCATTTTCGGGGCTACGGGTTTGCACAGCCGGGTAAATGCGCCATAGTCTGCCGGCATGAGATTCACCCCTGCCAGGGGGTCGGCGGCGGTGGCGTCATAGCCTGCGCTGACGATCAAAAGATCTGGCTGAAACTGCTGAAGGAAGGGGAGAACCTGCTGTTCGAAGCGGGCCCTATAGTCCTTGAAAACGCTGCCTGGGGCCATGGGAATATTGCACACATTGCCGTGGCTCCCGGTCTCTTCGACCCGCCCAGTCCCAGGGTAGGCAGGCATTTGATGCAAAGAACAGTAAGCAATCTGGGTCTGGTTACCCACCAGTTGTTGAGTGCCGTTGCCATGGTGGACGTCCCAGTCGAGGATGGCCACCCGGTTTATGGCGGATTGTTTGAGGGCATAGTGGGCGGCAATGGCGGCATTGCTCAGCAGGCAAAACCCCATACCCTGGCCATGCTCGGCATGGTGCCCCGGGGGACGGGCCAAAATAAAGCCTGATGTTGCATCATGGCTCAACACATGGTCAATGCCGTCTAGCCAAGCGGCCGCCGCCAAGAGGGCAATGTCATAGCTGGCGGCACATAGGGGGGTGTCGCCATCCAAGTGCCCTCCACCCCGTGCGGCAATGCGTTGAAGGGTGAGCACATAGGCCGGATCGTGGACAGCGTTGATGGAGGGTAGGGGGTTGCGATCGCAGGGTTCCACCCACTCCAGACGCTGGGCGATGGGATGGGCCTTCAATGCCGCCACCACGGCCGTTAATCGTCCGGCATTTTCAGGATGCCCCAGCCCCGTATCGTGGTCCAAAAAGCGCTCAGAATAAATAATCCGAAAAGCCCCCGTAGAAGCGGCCATTATTTTTCTCTCCAGAGTCTTTAAAAGACGTTACAAATGTTCTTTTTTCCGGCGGTATCCCCAAAATTTTCCCAGGCCTGATCCCCCCCTGGGGATAGGCCCAGAAAATCCATCTCAAACCCCTTTGTTTAGTAGGGTTACAGTGCCCATCAAGAATGTCAACAATGTGCTAGAATTTTATGCGTTCTCAACGTTAATTTTCCAGAAAAACGATTTCTTTTCGTAACTGGTTTAATCGCCGACCAAGGCCATTAAACCCTCGTTAAGTTAGGCCCTGTTTTTCCGGAGTTTTTGGAGTCTCCTTTCCGTATGAGTAATCCCCAAGAGCGGATTGTATCCACCAATCTGCGTAACGAGATGTCCCGGTCCTACCTAGAGTACGCCATGAGCGTCATTGTGGGACGAGCATTACCGGATGCACGGGATGGTCTCAAGCCGGTGCATCGTCGTATTCTCTACGCCATGCATGAGTTGGGATTAACTGCAGATCGACCCTTTAGAAAATGCGCCCGTGTTGTCGGTGAAGTACTGGGTAAATACCATCCCCATGGTGACACCGCCGTGTACGACGCCTTGGTGCGCATGGCCCAAGACTTTTCCATGCGGGCTCCCCTGATCGATGGCCACGGTAACTTTGGCTCCATCGACAACGATCCCCCCGCCGCAATGCGATACACCGAGTCCAGGCTCCATGCCCTGACCGGAGCGGCGCTCCTGCAGGACATCGAATCCGAGACTGTTGATTTCGCCGACAACTTTGACGGCTCCCAGCAAGAACCCACGGTAATGCCCGCCCGCATACCGCAGCTGTTGCTCAATGGATCTTCGGGGATTGCAGTGGGTATGGCCACCAACATTCCCCCCCACAACCTAGGGGAACTGGTGGATGGCGTCATTGCCCTGATTCGGAATCCTGAGATTACCAGCCAGGAACTGATGGTGAACCATATCCATGGGCCAGACTTCCCCACGGGGGCCCAGATCATCGGCAGCAATGGCATTCGCGATGCTTACCTCACCGGGCGAGGGTCTGTCACCATGCGGGGGGTGGCCGCCATTGAAACCCTGGAATACACCGGTCGCCCTGACCGCGAAGCCATTATCATCACCGAACTGCCCTATCAGACCAACAAGGCTGGCCTGATTGAGAAGATTGCCGATATGGTGAATGACCGGCGGTTAGACGGCATCTCTGACATCCGTGACGAAAGCGATCGTGACGGCATGCGCATGGTGATCGAACTGAAGCGGGATGCCTATCCCAAGGTGGTGCTCAACAATCTCTACAAGCAGACGCCTCTACAGAACAACTTTGGTGTGAACATGTTGGCCCTGGTCAACGGGGAACCCCAACTGTTGCCCCTGAAGAAATTTTTAGAAGTCTTTTTAGACTTCCGGGTGGAAACCATTACCCGTCGCACCCGGTTTGAGCTGCGTAAGGCGGAAGAGCGCGACCACATTCTTCAGGGATATTTGATTGCCCTGGATAATCTTGACGCAGTGATTGCCCTCATTCGCAATGCGGCGGATGTGGCTACGGCCAAGCAAGAGCTGATGGAATCCTACGAGCTGTCGTCGGTGCAGGCGGATGCCATTTTGCAAATGCAGCTGCGGCGTCTGACCGCCCTAGAAGCTGACAAAATTCAGTTAGAGCACGAGGCACTGCAGGAGAAAATCACCGACCTACGGGATATTTTGGCCCGTCGTGAGCGCATCTTGGCCATCATTGAAGAAGAACTGCAGCAAATCCGCACTACCCACGCCAACGAGCGGCGCACCGTGATTGAGGCGGCGGAGGATGAGCTGACGGATATTTCCCTGATTGCCAATGAGCAAGTGGTGATTTTGGTGACGGAACAGGGCTACATCAAGCGCATGCCCGTTTCCACCTTTGAGGCCCAAAACCGGGCCACCCGAGGTAAGTCGGGCACCCGCATGAAGGATGACGATGCCATCAATCATTTCATCACCTGCTGTACCCACGACCATGTGTTGTTCTTCACCGATCGTGGCGTGGCCTATACCCTACGGGCCTATCAGATTCCCGAAGGGTCTCGGGTGGCACGGGGTAATCCCATTGTGCAAATGCTGCCCATCCCTCGGGAGGAAAAAGTCACCTCTGTATTAGGGGTACAGGAATTTTCTGAAGATGTGTACTTGGTCATGCTCACCCAGGGCGGCTTTATTAAGAAGACGGCCCTGTCCGCATTTAGTAGCATTCGCGCCAACGGTCTGATTGCCATTTCCCTAGAAGAAGGGGATGAGCTGCGCTGGGTGCGGTTGGCCCGGGCCGAAGACAGCATTATTATTGGCTCCCACCATGGCATGACCATCCACTTTAGGGCCGATAACACCCAGCTAAGACCGCTGGGCCGACCCACCCGTGGGGTGCGGTCCATGTCCCTGCGAGATGGCGACAAGCTAATTAGTATGGACATTTTGGTGGCTGCGGTCACGGACAAGGTAGCTGCGTCTGGCGAATCGGATGGGGATGAGTCGGAGGAGCCGGACAACGTTGTATCCGACGGGGATGAGTTGGATACGGATACCACTGAGACTGAAGGGGATTGTGGTCCTTGGGTCTTAATCATTGCTGCCGGTGGCCTGGGTAAACGGGTACAGGTGGAAAATTTCCGCTTGCAAAACCGGGCTGGCATGGGCCTCGTGGGGATGAAGTTCCGAAAGGAAAATGACGAACTGGTGGCCCTACGGGTGGTCAGCCCCCGCGATGAGCTAATGCTGGTAACCCAGCGCGGCATTATTATTCGTCAGGCCATTGATGCGATTTCAATTCAGTCGCGCATGGCAACCGGGGTACAACTACAGCGGCTGGATGGGGATGATGCGATCGCAGCCGTCGCCGTAGTGCCTGAGCTAGATATCGATGAGGAAGACCTCGTGGATGAAGCCGAGGGCACTGATGAGGAGACAGGTGCAGGCACCCCAACCGACGCCAATGACTCTGACCCAGCTCCTGAAACAGACACCGCTGAGGCAGGCGATGCTTCTGCTGACATAGTCGCCGAGGCAGACGATGACGAACCCGCCGCTGATGACGACTAATTTAGCCCCCTAATCTACCCATCCACAATCTGTTGTTCCATAAACCTGTTGTTCTATGAAGAACAACAGGTTTTTTGTTGGCAAACCTGAGCTTTCCATTGAACGCCACCGAGATGGCAAAGGCTAGCTTTGCGCCACCCATAGCCTTTGCCATCTATAGCTTTCAGCGATCACCCATGGCCCGACTATGGGCGCCAAGGTTATCCCCTTTGCGTAAATACACGGTGGTGATGCCACGGACCAGGAGGAAATCACCATAAAGAACGGTTTAAGTAGGCGTTTTTTGCCAGTAATTTCCCAGTGTTGTTAAGCCAGTAGATAAGCCTCAGGTGACGCAGGATGGCTGAGGTCAGGCCATGGACGAGAAGGATATACCTGTAATGTAACAAAAGATTACGTCCCTGATTCCTGAAAATCGTTTTACCACCCATGAAAAAGCTAGCACTTCTGATTACTTCCACAGTTTGTAGTTTAGGCTTGGCCAATGCCGCCCAAG
>CALHGI010000439.1 GCA_938029995.1 uncultured cyanobacterium
CCCCAATTTTGCCCCACAAACGGTCCCATGCTGGCGGAGAGGGCCATCACGGTAATCAATGAAAAGGATTCTAGGCGAGAGGCGACCCCAAACCCGGCCACGGCGGCGGGGCCATGGATGGCGAGAAAGCTGGTGATAATGCCAATGGAGATGGGGCTGATCATGCTGGAAGCTGCCGCTGGGAGGCCGACGGTGAGGATGTCTTTCCAACACCAAAGGGTTTCGTTGAGGTCGGGCCATTGGGCAGAGAGAAGATTTTCTTTGAAGCGAAGAACAAAAAGGGCGGCGACTAGGGTGGTGGCGCGGGCGATGACGGTGGCGATGGCGGCGCCTTGGATTTCGAGCCTGGGGAAGCCCAGGGCTCCGGTGATGAGGAGCGGGTCGAGAACAATGTTGATGGCGGCGGACAGGGTCATGATGATGCTTGGCGTCAGGGTGTTGCCTGCGGCGCGGATGGCGCTGTTGCCCACCATGGGGACGACGAGAAAGACCATGCCAAAATACCAAATGCGCATGTAGTCATGCACATAGGGGAGGGTGTCGGGTCCGGCTCCGAGGGCTTTGAAAAGTGGGTCGATGGTGAGGAGCCCGACTATGACGAACAGGATGACGGCGGTAACGGCGAGGGTGAGGCTGTTGGTGGTGAAGCGTTGGACGCGGCTCATGTCGCCTTCGCCGATGGCGCGGGCAATAATGGAGGATGCGCCGATGCCGAGGCCCATGGCGAGGCTGCCGAAGGTCATGACGACGGGGAAGGTGAAGCTCATGGCGGCGAGCTGGGCGGTACCGAGTTGGCCGACGAAGTAGGTGTCGACTAGGTTGAAGGCGATGATGGCGAAGATGCCCCAAACCATGGGGAGGGTTAGGTTGAGGAGCTGTTTGCTGACGGGCCCTTGGGTGAGATTGCGGTTCATTGGCTGGCAGATGGGATTATCTGTCAGTGTAAGGTTCGGTGGATTTTTTGGGTTGGGGTGGTGATTGGGTTGCGGTGGGGTGATTTTTAATTTTCTGGAAGGCTTTCCAGAAAATTAAAAAAGGGATTAGGTTGTCGTGATGCTGTTTGATTTATTTCAAGTGTGAAAATAATCTCTCTGGAAGAAAATGCTGTTATTGCACTGGCGTGAAAGGTATCCTCCGTAGGGGGCACTTCCTTGTGGATGTCCTCTTCAATATTTTGTTGCCATATCTCTTAATTCTCTTTGAACCAGAATTCTATTTCTGAGGTTTCTTGTTCAAAGCGGGCGGCATGGATGGCTTGGGCGGGCACATGGTACCAGTCGCCTGGTTTGTAACGGTTCTCTTTTCCATCCATGATGAGGATGAGTTCTCCTTGGGTGATGACGCCTACGTTGTCGGTATCGTGAGTGTGGGGTGGAATGTCTGTTTTGGCGGGATAGCTGGCGAAGAGGACATCGCAGTTGTGGGCGGTGAGTTTATGGGCGTCAAAGGGACCGTCGAAGGCGGGTAGGTTGCGCAGTTGTGGGGGAAAGTGGGCCATGGTTTTGTTTTGTCGGGGCGATGTTAACTTTGGGCGGCGGCGACTTTTTGGGCTAGGTCGTACCAGGTGCGATCGCAAATATAGTTCATCTCGTCATCGTTGGGTAACCCCGTCGGATCGAAAAAACTCTCCACCAGGGTATGGCGTTTTCCTAGGCAAAGATCCAGGGCTTTACGGCTAGGATTAAGGGCATAGTTGCCACGGTGGATCATTTGAGCACTGAAAATCAGGATATCCCCCGGTTCAAGCGCAATCAAAACAGCGCCTGGTAGAGACTCATGATTGCTATGGCCATTTAATTCGAACCGTACATTTCTTTCTAAGTCGGTATCCCAACGCCTGTGGCTATGGGGGATCAGTTCCACGCCCTTTTCCGCCACGAGGGGGATACGCCCATGGAGGCTGAGCATATTTTGTTGTTCTGCTGCCTGGACCGCATCATCAATGAGGCTATATTGCAGGTCACGATGCCAGTAAGGTTGTTTATCCTGGCTGTAAGGGTTAAAAAAGAGTTGCGTATTATGAAAATAGATATCGGTATGGAAGAGCTGGTCTAGTGTCTTGACCAGCTTGACAGAGGCAATGAGGTTGAAAAACTGCACCCGTTCATGGCCATAGCCTTGAAAATATTTTGGATGGGTTAGGGAGTGCATATTGATCAGTTGTTGCTCGATCAAAGCATGGCAGTTGTCCGTTTTCCACTGCCTATAGATGCGATCAACGATCCGGGTGATTTGATCAATTTCTTCTGGGTCGAAGAATTTTCTAAGGATGATGTGTCCTTGCGTTTCAAACTGTTTACTCGCATCCATGGGGAGGGTATAAAACGCGACTACGGTGTGTTCATGGAGTTTGTCTGTGGTTAAAGTCTAGCCATTCCCATACAAAGACGACTCAGAATTTGTCAGAATGCGATCAATTCAGTTAGCCCCTGCCCCCATGAATAAGCCCGTTATTCTGACCATTGATGATGATCCTGCGGTATTGCAATCCATTTCCCGCGACCTGCGGAAGCAGTATGGCGATCGCTTTCGCATCGTGCGGGCTGACTCCGGGGACACCGCACTGGAGGTGACCCAACAGCTCAAGCTGCGGGGTGATACGGTGGCCCTATTTTTGGCGGATCAGCGCATGCCGGGGATGAGTGGTGTGGAGTTTTTACATCAAGGTTCAGACATCTTTCCCAGGGCCAAGCGGGCGCTATTGACGGCCTATGCCGATACCAATGCGGCCATTGATGCCATCAATACGGCTCAGCTGGACTATTACCTACTAAAGCCTTGGGACCCACCAGAGGAAAAGCTATATCCGGTTTTAGATGACCTGTTACAGGACTGGCAAGCCACGTTTAAGCCGGTATTTCAGGGGGTGAAGGTGATTAGCGATCGCTGGTCGCCCAACTCCCACGCCCTGCGGGATTTTCTCTCTCGAAACCAGGTGCCCTACCGCTGGTTAGATATTGAGTCAAACCAAGAAGCACAGCAGCTGGTGACCTATGCAGGAGAAAAGGACAATCCATGCTTGCCCCTGGTGCTGCTACCCAATGGAGAAAAGCTGGTAAAGCCCAGCACCGCTGACCTAGCCCAACGGGTGGGCATGCAAACCGAAGCGGCCAAACCATTTTACGACCTGGTCATTGTGGGCGGTGGTCCGGCAGGTCTGGCAGCAGCCGTATATGGCGCGTCGGAAGGGTTGCGGACGGTGATGATTGAGCGGGAGGCCCCCG
>CALHGI010000440.1 GCA_938029995.1 uncultured cyanobacterium
CTATAGCAATCTGCGGAAGGCTTTTCGCAGATTGTTTCCCACATAACTACTGCTGTCTATGGCTTTGAACTGATCAACTTGATCATATGGTGTGGCCCATGGGGGCCAAGCTATGGGGCTGGCAACATCCTATGGCTTGAATTCTCTCGGTGTGGCGGCAGGTATCGGTAACCCGAGAGGGGCCTGGGTTGCTGTTGCGACCGTCACCACGGGGGCGATGGTAACGAACAACAATCTGGAGCATAGGCCCCTTAGGCAGTGAACCTGTTAATAAGCTCGACTAAGGACCACTGCTGTTTGAAATATTGCCTGTTAGGCCACACTGAGGGCTGCTTGCAGCAATGACTCAAACAGGGCGAGTCCATCCGTTCCACCTAGTCTAGGATCTGCGGCTCTTTCGGGGTGGGGCATCATGCCGAGAATATTTCCTTTTTTGTTGCAAATGCCGGCGATATTATTTAGGGAACCATTGGGATTACTGTTGTTGTCGACGGTGCCATCGGGGCTGCTATAGCGAAAGATAACCTGATTGTTGTCTTCAAGAGACTTTAGGGTGTCAGAATCGGCATAGTAACAACCTTCCCCATGGGCAATGGGAATGGTAATGGTTTGACCTTGGGTATAGGTTTGAGTCCAGGGGAGGTCAGTGCGTTCTACCTTTAGGGGAGTGCGATCGCAAATAAACCGCATATCCCGATTTCGCATTAGGGCACCGGGTAGTAACCCCACCTCCGTCAAAATTTGAAACCCATTGCAGATGCCCAGCACCAGGCCCCCCCGCTGGGCATGGTCCATGACTGAGCGCATCGCTGGCGAAAACTGGGCGACGGCACCACAGCGCAAATAGTCACCGAAACTAAAGCCACCGGGAATGACCACCACATCCACCCCACCGAGGTCGCTATCCTCATGCCAAATGCGTTGGGTGGGCCGCTGGAGCAGGTCGCGGGTGACATAGGCCACGTCGCGATCGCAGTTAGAACCGGGGAATGTGATGACACCAAATTTCATGGGACCAAAAATGGAGGGGTAAGGTGGGTTGGACTATTGATCAGGTGCGTTGTAGAGTGGCCGCTGCCCCCCTACGAGGGGTAAGGCACCATCGGCTACGCTGCTGCCATCGCCTGTAATTCAATGCGATAATTCTCAATTACCGGATTGGCCAAAATCTGATCGCACATCTTATCTAGCTGTTGCCGGGCCGCTGCCTCACTCTCCGCCGTCAGCGACACTTCAATGTACTTACCAATGCGAATTTTCTCCACATTGTCATATCCCATATGCTCTAGACCAGAGCGCACCGCCGTACCCGCCGGGTCGAGCACTGAAGGACGAAGAGTCACATACACTTGAGCCTGATAAGTCTGCGCCACAATGAAAATCCTGAAAGGGAGGGTTGTTATCCGCTTATTTTATAGCACCCCTGGACCGGTCTACCCTAACCCTAGTCCCAAGGTCTAAGCTAGTAAAACGATCTGACCCTTCAAACCCATGGCTATTCGTCGTACGCGGAACCAAGAGCGCATCCTAGAAACGCTACAAAATTTAGCGCAGGCCACGTCTGCGCAGGATTTGCACGGTGCCATGAGGCAGAATGGAAGTCGAATTGGTTTAGCCACCGTTTACAGAGCGCTGGAAGCGCTCAAGCTGGATGGCACGGTCCAAGTCCGCACCTTGCCCAATGGAGAGGCCCTCTACAGCCTCACCCACGAAGATCGTCACCACCTTACCTGCCTGCGCTGTGGTGACTCTTTACCCATTGAGCAATGCCCCGTCCATGAGTTGGAAAAGCATCTAAACGACTCCCACCATTTCCGCATTTTTTATCACACCCTAGAGTTCTTTGGCCTGTGTGATAAATGCCAAGTTGTCTCAGGTTAAGGCTGTGCCCTGGGGGCGGCACCCAGCATTACTGATTTTCCAAATCACCGACGATAGACTTCATCCCCTCCAACGTAGCCGGAATCGCTCGGGGGTCCATAAACATGACTTTGCTGCTGTCGCTGGCCCCAATTTTACTACCTACGTCTAGGTAGCCCTGGGCGAGCAAAAACTGTAACGCCTCCCGCGCGGTGGGATCACTCTTGAGTTTTTGGGCCAACACCTGCACGGCTTCGGCCGTGGCCTGGGCCCGTAGCACCTGCTCTTGGCGGTCGGCCTGGGCCTTCATGACGATGGCTTTCTGCTGCGCTTCGGCGGCCAAAATGGATGATTTTTTGCGGGCTTCGGCGGCCAATATCTCCGACTCGGCCTTACCCTGGGCTTCGTTAATGGAGGATTCCCGTTCGCCTTCTGAGGTGAGGACAGCGGCGCGCTTCCGGCGTTCTGCGGCCATCTGCAGTTCCATGGAGTCTTGCACGGCTTTTGAGGGCACAATGTCCCGCAGCTCGACGCGGGTGACTTTAACGCCCCAGGGATCGGTGGCAATATCCAGCTCGCGCAGTAGGGTTTCGTTAATTTCAGCGCGGGCGGTAAAGGTTTCATCCAGTTCCAGCTGGCCCATCTCGGCTCGAATCTGGGTCAGCACCAGGTTGACCATGGCGGCCTGGAGGCTTTCCACCTTGTAGTAGGCCTTTTCTAAATCCACAATGCGCCAATACACCACGGCGTCGACGCTGATGGACACATTGTCCCGAGTAATGCACTGCTGGGGAGCGACATCGAGTACTTTTTCTCGAATGGTTTGTTTGTAAACCACCTTGTCGATGAAGGGCATGGTGAAGTTCAAGCCGGGCTTGAGCTTTTTGCCCGTGTAGCGACCGAGGCTTTCCACGAGGGCTTCGTCCCCTTGGTTCACAATGCGTACTGAACCGGCGGCAATGGAACCGCCAAAGGCCAACATAATCAACAGTGCAAATGGGTTCATGGTGGATGATTTATTAACAAGGTTTAACGTTCACATTCCCGTAGGGGCGTTGCATGCAGCGCTCCTACAACACCGGCCTACAACAAGGCGCTTTCGGGCATGACGATTAGCGTGTTGCCCTGGCGACCGATGACAATAACGGTTTGGTTGGTTGCGATCGCAATCTCCTGATCACTACAACACGCAGGCCATGAATTCCCCTCATACATCACTCGGCCACTGCTGCCGGGGGGAATTGAGGTGATGGTTCTGGCTTCCGTGGCATCCATCAGTGCCGGGGGCTGATGGCGGGGGCCAAATCGCCGCAGTGCCCAAAACATCATCATGGACAGCACCATCCACAGGGCCACTTGCCAGTTAAACGTAATGGGCAGCACCATCACCAGCAATCCAACCATGACCGCACTCACCCCCAAGGCCGACTCCAAAAAAGCCGATGGAATCATCAGTTCCATCGCACAGAGTGCTACGCCCAGCAGAATCCAAAAAATTGCCAAGTTCATGGTCATTTACGTTTTAGCTATTTCAAGGGTATAGCAAATGTCTAAGACCTAAGGCTGTTACACAACTCCTCAATTGAGCTCTTTGGGACTACCATTAACCTAATCTTTTGCCCCTCGTCTTTTTTGCCCCTGGGGGGAATCTTGGCAAACCCTTTGGTGACATGACTCAAGTGGACCTCTATCCCTTTAAGAAATACGTTCTAGCCCTAGGGCCTGGGCGCGATGTTCCGCCTGGCCAAAGCGTTAACGACCGCTACTGGGTACTTAGCCCCGGCGTCTGGCACGATACCCAGGCCCCCGATCCCCCGCCCCATCCCGCTCAAATTACCCCGGCAGCTCTGCCCTATTTAAAGGCTTATCCCCATCAACTCCATGTGCCCACCGTGTATGGCGAATGCCAGCTGTCCACCGGGCCAGTGTTGCTCCTGGACAATGTGCCGGTGGATCGCCATGGTCGCCTATTACCCACCCTGGGGGCTGCCTGGGCCTCGGCCAAGCCCTTTCGCCAGGTGTACTGGTGCTGGCAGCTATTCAAGCTGTGGCCCCATCTCTTTGGGCTTAATATGGCCGCTAGCCTCACCGCCCCTGAAGCCATCCACATTGATGGTTGGCGGATTCGACTGAGCAACCTTATTCCTGGTCAGCCGCCGTTGGCCGCGCTAGCGGATCTAATTGGTTCGTTACTCCCTAAGGCGGACCCCCTGGTGGCATCCACCCTTCAACCGCTATTAGACCAGTGCCGGGAGGGCCAGCCCAATTTTGATCAGATCCTGGAGCATCTCAACCGGGCACTGCTAACCCAGGCCATGGAGATTTCCCTGGCCACGGAGGTGGCTGGCAGTACCAACAGCGGTCAGCAACCCCAAAACGAAGATGCCTGCTATCCCAGCCATGCGGAGCTAGAGCGGGCCAGTACCGCCGATCTGCCCAGTTTGCCCCGCATTGCCATTGTTTGTGATGGTGTCGGCGGTCACGCCGGGGGGGAAATTGCCAGCCAGATGGTGGTCCGATCGCTACAGCTACAGCTGCGGGGTTTACTGGCAGAAGTCGCCGATCAAGAGGAACCGTTGCCCCCCTATGTGGTGATGGGGCAGATTGAAGCGGCTATTCGGGTGGCGAATAACCTGGTGGCTAGCCAGAACGATAGCCAGGGCCGCACCGAACGACAGCGCATGGGCACGACCCTGGTGGTGGCGGTTATGGTGCCCCAACGGATTCCTTCTCCGCAAGGCCCTCGAGAAGTGAACGAGCTGTACATTGCCCATGCGGGCGATAGTCGAGCCTATTGGATTACACCAGAATCCTGTCATCTGTTGACCATCGATGACGATGTGGCCGGGCGGGAAATTACCAATGGCAATAGCTATCCTGTCGCTGCCCGGGGGCGCTCTGATGCCGGGGCTTTGACCCAGGCCTTGGGCACCCGCGAGGCCGATAGCCTCACCCCCCACATCGATCGCTTTATCCTGGATGAAACCGGTATTTTGCTACTGTGTTCTGATGGTTTGAGCGATCATCAACGGGTGGAAACCTCTTGGGCCAATTATATTGGCCTGATTGTTAAAAATATTGTGCCCCTCCCCACCGCCGTGGAGTCATGGGTGGAACTGGCCAACCAAAAGAATGGCCATGACAATATTGCCGTGGTGCTGATGCATTGTAAGGTGGCCGGGGAGACGGTCATTGTGGATGATATGACTCCGCCACCCTCCTTAACAGAGCAGGATCTGGGGACTACTGAACTGACGGAGGCCTCTAAGGCCCTACTCTATGGAGAAGGTGAGGAACCGGCGGAAATAGAAGATCCCGTTACGGCTACCGAGACAAAACCTCGCCGTTTACAAGCATTTGTGCTGAGTATTGTGTTGTTGATTGCGGTCAGTGTGGCTGGGGTGATTGGGGTGGTGCTGTGGCAAAGTTTAGGGCCCACCACCGATGAAAACTTCCAGGACACTCCGATTACGGAGCCTGAATCTTAACGGGTCCATGGCATCCAGGCAACGACTTTAACAACTAAACGGTTGTTAAAGTCGTTGCCTGGGACTATCTTGTGAGAAAATAGTTCCCACGGCACATTTATCTATGGGTGTGCTGTCGAGAACAATTTTTAGGTTAACGATGTCTATGAAAGCTGGCGATCGCGTAAGGGTTTCTGCACCTGTTGTTCTATATCACCATCCTCAGCACCGGAATGAGCCCCACAATGCTGAGGGCATGGAAGGAACTATTCAGAAAATCTTAACTGACTGGAAGGGCCGTCCCATTAGCCCTAACTTTCCAGTCGTGGTCGAGTTTGTCATCGAAGGGGCTAAACGACCGTTTAAAGCCCACCTTGCCAATACGGAGTTGGAAGTTATTTAGTGAGTCCTGCGGATTTTCCTCGCCGGAACCAGCTAAATAGGGGAATGTCATGTTCCATGGCCGCTAGCTCAGCTTGGTGTTGGGCCGCTGTCTCGTAGTACCACTGGCAGTAAGCTTCAAAGGCTGCCCGGTGCTTGACCTCTCGACTAAAGTCGTAGGTGACCTGTTGCCGCTCCATGGCTTCATGGGCGCTGCTGGTTTGGGAGGGCTCGAAATGAAGTTGGGACATGGGTGCTTTATAGCCAGCCTTTGGCACGATAAACTCCCATGCCGATATATTCCTTCAGGGCTCTGGTGAAGAGGTGGAGGGCTTCGGTATCGGGTAGAACGTTGAGAAATGTGGCTGAGGAAATGCCCTGCATTTCTGCTAAGGATTCTTCGGATACCCAGTAGTCGGTGGGGGCTGCGGTGACATCAAAGCCCTGTTTCTTGAAAATAGCCATGGACCTGGGCATGTGGATGGCCGATGTGACGAGCAAAATCCTGTTGATCTGTTGTTGTTTCAGGATTTTCGCGGTTTCTACGGCATTTTCATAGGTATTTAACGACTCGTTCTCTAATAAAATGGCCTGCGGGGGGACCCCCATGGCCTGGGCTATGTCGGCCATATCTTTGGCTTCTGATGGGCTGCCTTGTGCCGTGGCGGTGGCGGATTGGCCTGTTGCTGAGCTTTTGCGTCCTTCTTTCCAGGAGAGGCGGCCACCGCTAAATAGGATAAGGGGGGCGGCGCCTGACTGGTAAAGTTTGACGCCATACAACACCCGATCCCCCGATTCTAAAACCTCGATCCAAGGTCGCGGGGGCGATTGGGGGCGGGTCGCTCCCCCTAGGACCACAATGGCTTCGACCGTGGGCATAGGGTTGGGCGGGAGGTATTGCCACTCTAGGGTTTGGACCAGGGTGGAGGCAATCATTGGATTGCTGCTGCAAAAGAGAATCAGCAGGGCGGTTGCGATCGCAATCAATGAACGCCGAGGAAACTTCCACAACCAAACCAGGGCGATCCCCAACAATACACAGGACAACCCTAGAGGATAGATCAACAGGGGGAGTAGTTTCGATAGAAACAGGAACATGTTGTAGGAAACTGACTAACGCTGACGTCGTCTCAAATGTCGCCGTTCGGTGCGTAACCGCCACTTAGGCAGCTGCAATAAAGATGGACGTTTGCTTTTTTGTTTGCGCTCTTCCTTGGGCATGGGCTCTCCCCCCGGTGCATACCACCATGCCGACACCAGCCCACCGGCAAAACCACCCAGGGCCCCAAACAAGACACTGGCCGTCACCGAATATCCCAGGAGGGCAAAAATTAACAAGAAAAACAGCCATAGACGTAACGCCGCAGGCACAATCAAATCGGTCATGTCGTTAATAATGGGTTGCGGTCCCTTAGGCGTTTTCATGACCGTGGCGAAAGATGGCTGCAAAGGTTCACGCCCATACTATACCGGTCATCGCCGAACGGGTAGGTGCTAAACAAAAACAATAAACAAATCAGGCACTTGGGACCCTGTCACCCAAGTGCCTGAAATAAACTGAAATCTACTATCCTGTCTGATTCAGAAGATGAACCGCTCTAACAAACGATCGCCGGACTAAAGCTGTGCCACGACCAAGAGCGCTCAACTTAAACCACCCTAAGCATTAGCCATGCCTAAATCCTAAGCATTAGCCATGCCTAAATCAGCACCATCGACTCAACCTAGGCCGGTAGCTTAGATGCGGCATCAGTGTTACTGGGCCAAAAAGCTAAGGTGATAGATCTCACTCTTCCAAGGATGGTTTTGCACTTCCTGCAGTACAACGGTCCCATTCCAAGGCACATCTGCCACATTTAAGCTGAGTTCAACCTTTTGGCCTTTAGCCTGGCGCAATAGGGCCTCAACCTCACGGGTGTTGGCTTTCAGCGAAACAGAGTTGGTGCCATCATGGCCATAGAGTACCGCAGGTGTTACCCCTTCACGGCGTAAAGCTCCAGGCTTTTCGGTATCAGCACGCTTGCTACAGTCGAGAGTCAGTTCCATTGCCATTGTCCAATCGATGAAAAGATAAATTGTTGTCTGTCAAACTTGATGCGGTGCTATTACAAATCGATTAATGCATTCACCGATTTGTGCGGCACATAGCTGTTGTAACTTCAGGGCTCCAGCGATCACTGGTGGTGTGAACCATGGGCGACAAGCTAATAGCTTGCAAGCAGACGGCTCACCATTGTAAGTCGAGTTTGCCCCCGCCACACATTTTCCTTCCCACAACACCAGCCCTCGGTGAATGCTAGGCTTAATGCTTTATTATCCTAGCGCCTCAAGTTACCGCAGTCGCCTAGGCCACCTTGAACGCACTGCCATTTTCATAAAGCAATGCCCGTTTTGGCCCGTGGATGGGGTCTTCCACAATGATGGTCTGATCGCGGCTTGCGCCCAAGGACACAATGGCGATGGGGACTTCCATCAGTTTGGCCAAAAATTCAAGATAATCCAGAGCCTGCTTCGGTAGGTCTTCTAGGCGACGGCAGTTGGCCGTTGATTGCTTCCAACCCGGCATGACCTCATAAATGGGTTTGCAGCGCGCAAAGAGGCTGGCGTTACCCGGCAAATCTCTGCAGCGCTCACCATCGAGTTCATAGTCCACACAGACTTTAATTTCGTCCATTTCATCGAGGACATCTAACTTGGTGATGGCCAAGCAATCGAGTCCATTGATGCGGACGGCATAGCGACCCACGACGGCATCAAACCAGCCACAGCGACGCTGGCGACCAGTGGTGGTGCCAAATTCTGCCCCCCTCATACACAGGGCATTGCCCATGTCATCCATGAGTTCCGTGGGGAATGGTCCCTCACCGACGCGAGTGGTATAGGCTTTGGCTACGCCAATGACCCGGTCAACGGCCGTTGGACCAATACCAGAGCCAATACAGGCTCCACCGGCCACTGGGTTAGACGATGTCACGTAGGGATAGGTGCCGTGGTCCAGGTCCAGTAATGTTCCTTGGGCCCCTTCAAATAAAACGTTTTTGCGCTTTTGTAGGGCGTTATAAATGTGTAGAGAGCTATCTACCACATGGGGACGCAGCCGCTCGGCATAGGCCTCATACTCCTGGAACACCTCATCTGCGTCTAGGGGCGGTAAATTATAGAGCTTCTCTAAAACGATATTTTTGTAGCTGATGGTCCATTCCAACTGTTCTCGGAACGCCGTCAGATCCATCAGGTCGCAGACGCGAACCCCTGTCCGCTCGGACTTATCAGCATAGGTGGGACCAATGCCACGTTTAGTGGTGCCAATTTTTTTATTACCTCGGCGCTCCTCCGATGCCTGATCGATCAGGCGG
>CALHGI010000441.1 GCA_938029995.1 uncultured cyanobacterium
TGAGGCTGGACCAGGTGGATTGGATTTCAAATCCGTAGGCCCGACCCACACTGTAGAGAAGGGAGAAATAGTAGGTGTTGTCCTTGTCGGACCAGGGTGCGATCGCAGCATATACGGGCAAGCTGGGGTCCGGCACCACCAGGTCGGCATTAAACCGGCGATGGCTGCCCAAACCATGGCAGTCGGGGCAAGCACCATAGGGCGAATTAAACGAAAACAGCCGGGGGGATAGCTCATCCATCACCGCCCCATGTTCCGGGCAGGCAAAATTTTCAGAAAACACCAGCTCCGACGGTAGCTCAGCGCCGTAATCCCCCCCCGCCTCTGCGGCCATGGCCGAGGCCTTACCATCCTTCGCCTGTAGCGGGACCACATTATCCTTTTTGCGATCCGCCAGGATATCGATAATGGCAATGCCCTCAGCCCGCTTTAGACAGGTGGCCAAGGAATCCGCCAGCCGTTCCTGCATGTCATCCTTCTTCACCAGGCGGTCCACCACCACCTCAATGTCGTGGCTCTTATTCTTAGCTAGCTCAATGTTGTCACTCAGCTCACGGATTTCGCCATCCACCCGCACCCGCACAAAGCCTTCCGCCGCCAGGGCAGAGATTAGCTTGGCATGGGTGCCCTTTTTGCCTCGCACCACCGGCGCCAAAATTTGAAACCGGGTGCGGTCCGGCAGGGCCATGACCTGGTCCAGCATTTGGTCAATGGCCTGGGGTGCAATGGAGCGATCGCACTGGGGACAGTGGGGCTGCCCCGCCCGGCCATAGAGCAGTCGCAAATAGTCATAGATTTCGGTCACGGTGCCCACCGTGGAGCGGGGGTTGTGGGAGGTGGACTTTTGGTCAATGGAAATGGCCGGACTCAGCCCCTCAATGGAGTCCACATCCGGTTTGTCCACCTGGCCCAAAAACTGTCGCGCATAGGCGCTAAGAGACTCCACGTAGCGTCGCTGCCCCTCGGCAAAAATGGTATCAAAGGCGAGGGAGGATTTACCGGAGCCAGACACCCCAGTAAAGACGATCATCTGGTTGCGGGGCAGGTCCAGGTTGACGTCCTTCAGGTTGTGCTGCCGGGCACCGCGAATGCGGATGAGGTCGTCCGATAGGTTGGTGAGTTTGGCCGCCCTGCCATTGCCGTTGGCCTTGGCGCTGGCCTTGCCGCTGGCTTTGGCCTTGCCCGTGGCCTTGCCCGTGGTTTTACCGGCGGTTTTACTGGTGGTTTTATTACTGGTTGCCTTGCCTTTGCTGCTCGACTTGCTGGTCGTTTTGGCCGTTTTAGGGGTCTTGGGCTGGGGCATGGGGAAATGGGGTTACAGCGCGGGCAGGTAGATCATAGCTAGACTAATAAATTAGTACTAGCATAGGCACAACATTTCTTTATGGTAAGTCATCGAGCCGAGTCATGTGATGTTGCCATGGCAAAAATCAGTCGCCTACCGTAGGCAGGCAGCAGGGGCCTTGGCTTGGGCGCGCCCAAGGGAAATGATGTGGTTACGAACGAGCGGGGAGACGCTGGCTTTAGGTGAAAAGGGATGCGATCGCACAGCCAAACTCAGGCAGCAGGGGACTGGTTAAGGAGTCCTGGGCATAAAGGGTGGCGGCCTTAGTCAGCACACCATTATCCCGCCGAAAAATCTCCACCGTCGTCTGTTCGCGATCAAAAATCCAATATTCTTGGACACCTTCTACCGAATAGAGTTTAAGCTTGAATTTCCGATCCCGATCCTTATCTTGCTGGGACTTTGATAGCACTTCAATGATGAGTTCAGGAGCCCCTGCCAGATGACCAGCCTCATCCATCAGCGTTTCAATGCGTTCTTTAATCATAAACGGTCGCTCCAAAACGGTCGCTCCGATCAGGCCAGGCCAGGCACAGATTCCCCGATCTCTTGCTGCCATTTAACCTCCGGTGCCGTTGTCTCCACCAGCACTTGCCCACGGGAAATCACCTGGCTCACCGTGGGCCGACGGCGAATGGCTTCGAACTGGCTGGCGCAGTCCAGCACGATTAGATTGGCGGGTTTGCCTACGGCTACACCGTAGGTATCTTGCAGATTTAGCGTCCTGGCCCCGTGGGTGGTGGCCATGTCGTAGCAGGCTTCCAGTTCTTCCAAGCCGGTCATTTGGCAGGCATGGACGGCCATGGAAATCACATCCAGCATGTTGCCAGTGCCCAGGCCATACCAGGGGTCTTGGATGCAGTCATTGCCAAGGCTCACGTTGAGCCCCGCCTGCCATAATTCCTTAACGCGGGTGAGGCCCCGGCGTTTGGGGTAGGTGTCGGTGCGGCCCTGGAGGGTCATGTTGATCAGGGGGTTAGCGATAAAGTTAAGGTCAGACTGTTTGAGGAAGCCCATAAGCTTGAGGGCATAGGCGTCGTTGTAAGAGCCAAATGCTGTGGTGTGGCTGGCGGTGACTTTTTCCTTTAAGCCGGTGCGCAGGGCGCAGGCGGACACAACTTCCAGAAAGCGGGATTGGTCGTCGTCGGTTTCGTCGCAGTGGATGTCGATCAGGCGGTTATATTTTTGGGCGAGTTCAAAGATGCGATGGATGGAGCGCACGCCGTCTTCGCGGGTGAGTTCGTAGTGGGGGATGCCGCCAATGGCGTCAGCGCCCAGGATAATGGCTTCTTCAATCAGTTCGTCATTTTTGTGGCCATCGGGGTGGGCGCTACCGTAAATGCCATCCTGGGGAAAGGCGACAAT
>CALHGI010000442.1 GCA_938029995.1 uncultured cyanobacterium
TCCTCGGAAGATGCCTATGGACAAATCAAAAAGCTGTGGAAATCGCTGAAATCCTCAAAAAAGAGTTTGTTAGATCAGTCCAGCAGCCAAGGGAAAGGCCCTAAAAAGTCTTAACTCCGATGGCACCTCATTGGCAAAGTGCGATCTCGGTACTCGCACCATAGGGGCCGTCTACTGGCTAAAATGCGACCGCACCAGATGAATAATGGGGCCGTCTACTGGCTAAAGTGAGAACTCACTGCCCGAATAATGGGGCCATCTACTAGCTAAAATTCGACCGCACTGCCCGAATAATAGGACCGTCCAATAGCTCAAATGCGACCGCACCAGCTGAATAATGGGGTCATCTACTGGCTAAAATGAGCGCGCACTGCCTGCACAATGCGTTGTGAGGCTTGACCATCGCCAAAGGGGTTAATGGCCCGGGCCATGGCATCGTAAGCAGCCGGATCGCCCAGGAGCTTGGTCGCCTCAGCGGTAATCACCGTCGGGTCAGTCCCCACCAGCTTGGCGGTTCCCGCTTCCGTCGCCTCTGGTCGCTCCGTCGTTTCCCTTAGCACCAGCACCGGCTTACCCAAGCCCGGAGCCTCTTCCTGCAATCCACCTGAATCGGTCAACAGCAAATAGCAGCGCCCCATGGCCCCCACCAGCTGACCATAATCCAGGGGCTCCACCAAAAATGTCCGAGGATGGGATTCTAGGGCAGCCTTAAGGGGTTCTCGAACCGTGGGGTTGCGATGCAGCGGCAACAGTAATGCCACATCCTCAAACCTTTCTAAAATCTGCAAAAACCCCTGGGCAATACCCTGGAGCGGCTCCCCCCAGTTCTCCCGACGATGTACCGTCGATAAAATCACCCGATGCTGGTCCCAGTCCAGCCCTGGCACATCACATACCGGCACCTTAGAAGCCACCGTTTGCAAGGCATCGATGACCGTATTACCTGTTTTAAGCACCGTCCCACTCACCCCAGAAGCAGCCAGGTTAGCCACGGACCGATCGGTGGGGGGAAAATGCAGGGTGGTGATTTGAGACACCAACCGCCGATTGGCCTCTTCAGGAAAGGGGTCCAAAATATTATCCGTGCGCAGTCCAGCCTCCACATGCCCCACGGGAATTTTTTGATAAAACGCCGCGAGGGCGGCGGCAAAGGCCGTGGTGGTATCTCCTTGAACCAGAACGATGTGTGGCTCTAGCTCCGCAAACAGGGTCTGGAGGCCCTGGAGACTGCGGCAGGTAATATCCGACAAGGTTTGCTTGGGCTGCATGATATTCAGATCGCGATCAGCCTGAATTTCAAACAGCTGCATCACCTGATCCACCATCTCCCGATGTTGCCCTGTGAGCACGACCTGGGTTTCAAAGCCGGATGTTTGCTGAAACTGTTTAATCACCGGAGCCAATTTAATGGCCTCGGGACGTGTCCCTAGGGTGATGCATACACGAATAGGAGATGGAGTCATGGAAAATCAAAACGGATGGATCAAACGGCTGGAAAGGGTGGCTGGAGAGGGCAGCTGGAGAGGGCAGCTAGGTGCTGTCTATCGTCACCGGCAGAATTGAAGCCAGGACGCATCAACATTGCCCCTAGTAAAGTCTTCCACAGCAAGGCACACTGTTAGTCTGTTTCATCTGCTTGCAATGTCTCAATCCATTGTTGTCGGAGCTAAACACCTCCAGACCCTAGATCTGACAGTGGCCCACACGGCCCTGGGGCAGGTTGACTGGCACCAAGGCGACCTCAAACTAACGTTTGACATTGACTATCCCCGCGAGGCCAACGACCCTCGGGAACTGTCTGAAGTGCCTGAGGTGCGACTATGGTTTCTTCGTCTGGATAGCTATTATCCTTGGCTACCGCTCTTTTTAGATGTGGAGTCCGGTGATTTAGGACGCTATGCCGCCATGTTGGTGCCCCACCAGTTCAGCCCATTAGATGGCATTCGTTATAACCCGGAAGCCCTAGAGATTTTTGTGATGGGGAAGGTGTTTACCATTGCCCGATGGCTGAAAGACGGGCAGATTGATGGGATTGAAAAACTGAAGCTGATGGTGCGCACCCTGGGCTATGAATTAGACGATGGCCTATTTGAGCTTTTGAGCTAAATCAATTGAGCGTTTTAAGTAAGCATTTGGGCTGAACCGATCCCCGATAGATTGCTTCGGGCCCGAGAGTACGATACAAATCTTACGGATGTGTCAATAAACGGGTGTTGTTGATCTCCACCGATACACTATCCATTTACATGGCAGAGGAGTACCGCTTTAATGGCAGGGATTTTGGGCACACTGGTAATTCTACTGATATTACTGGCACTGGCGGTTTGGCTGCTAATTGAACGGCAATATCAGGGTCGCCCGGGCAATCGGCTGGAGCTAGAGTCTGGCAAATGGGCGATCACCACCCGTGACCCCCAGCACTATGTGATTGAGGGGGAGCCCGCCCTGGTGAACCTCACCCGCACCTTGGAAATTATGGTGCCGGAAATTTCTGTGGAAGCTGAACTGCTTTCGGGGGCGAGCGTGGACGACATCACGATCACCACCCACCTGGTGTCTAACCACGAAGATGCTCCGGCTAGGCCCGATAATTACTGGTTTGCCTACATTGTTAAAACAGCTCAATCCACCGGCCTCAAGGTAACGGTGGATATTAAGGGCCCTGACTTGTCTAAGCTAAAGGCCCTGTGGGTGAAGGTTCATTACCTCACCTATGGTCCAGAAGGCCGCATTCCCAAACAGGGCAATGTGGTGGTCCCCCTCAAATTTCCTGACCCTAACGCGCCTCAAAACTGGCGTTCCACCCCCAGGGCCGAGGTATTACCCATTCCCACCCATCTGCTGGGTCCCCTCGATAGCCCCATCGATACGGTGAAGCGCTATGTGGAACCCTATGCCAAACCAGGGGATATTGTCACCATTGGGGAAACCCCCGTGGCCATTATGCAGGGCCGCTGGCGACACCCCAGCGACATTAAGCCGGGCTGGGTGGCCACGCGCATTTGCTATTTCTTTATGCCCACCTCCAGTTTGGCGACGGCCTGCGGCATGCAGACCCTGGTGGACTTGGTGGGTCCCACACGGGTGGTCTATGCCTTTGTGGTGGGTGCGATCGCAAAGAAATTCCTCGGTCGTCCCGGCATGTTCTATGAACTGGCAGGCGATCAGGCCCGTCTAATTGACGATGTCACAGGCACCCTGCCCCCCTATGATCAATTCATCGTCCTTGGCCCCCAAAACCCCGACCAAATTGTCCAAGACATTTACGATGCCACCGGCCTGAAAGCCGCCATTGTGGACGTCAATGATTTGAAAGCGGTTAAGATATTAGCAGCGACATCGGGCACTGACGTAGACTTAGTGACAAGTGCGCTCCTTGATAATCCAGCAGGCAACGCCGATGAACAGACCCCCGTGGTCCTCATTCATCCGAAATCCTAGGGATTCTTACATATTTCGGTCCTATGACACCCGTTCCTCCCTCTGACCCCATTGCGGTCCGTCCCGTACATTTTCGTGACTCAGAAAAGCTGATGCCTGACGGGGGCTCAGAGGTAGTGACCTGCGGTTCATTTACCAAGCATCAGCCATTGCCAGAGGCAGGACGCGTCCTTAGGTCATTGTCCCTACAGCGCCTATCGCGGTTGGTCAATCCGCTGCAGTCCAAGGAAATCACCTTTGCGGCGGGGCGCAAGCACACTACCCACGGCGTCATTCAAGTTTCCCCCTTCAACTCCACCCGCAGCACCTGGCGCGTTGATCGGGTGATGGTGAATGCCCTGGCTGACCAAAATCTCCCCCTCAACCTAGACCTGGGTAGCCTGCTGCTGCGCCACTGCTTTGAAAATATTGTCGAAGCCCACACCTGGATCAGTGAAACCAGCGTCCACGACAAATTTGGCTTGGCCCTATATCGCCAAAATGGCTTCCAGCCTTTGGCCTATGTGACCTACTGGTCCATCGACGCTGATGAGATCGCCAGCCTAGCTGAGCACGAACCAGATTTACCCAACCTGTTACCCGTCAGTAATGCCGATGCCCAGCTGATCTACCACTTAGAAACGGCATCCATGCCACCGCAGCTGCGGCAGGTGTTCGATCACCAAATTCAGGACTTTCGCCAGCGCCCCATGGCCGATGTGCGGTCCCAGGCTCGACGTTGGCTAGGCCAGACAGAGTCGGTATCGGCCTACGTGTTTGAGCCCCAGCGCAAGGTGGCCATCGGTTACTTTAGTCTCCGCCTAGGGAAGACGGCGGATCAGCCCAACCGGGCAAAGCTGACGGTCCATCCGGCCTATACCTGGCTATATCCAGAGCTGATGACCCAAATGGCCCAGGTGATCAGCGGTTCCCCCAACCAAACATTGCAGCTGGCGTCCCTGGACTATCAACCCGAACGGGAAAGCTATCTACGGGAAATAAATGCCACCGAAGTGGAACATACCGTGATGATGTCCCGCTCCGTATGGCACAAGGTGCGTGAAACTAAATCCGTCTCCATTGAGGGATTGCAGGATGTTTTGCAGGGGCTACAGCCCTCCGGCAAAGCCATCCCCAGTCGGTTCTTTTGGGATGCCACTAACCCTGGGTTAAGACATCCGACGGGGGATGATTCCTCCAGCGGGACGGCCAGTTAAAGTACCTAGCCATGATTTCTGCCCTAGGTTTAGATATTGGCAGTAAGCGCATTGGCGTGGCGGGGTGCGATCGCACCGGCCTCATTGCCACCGGCCTCACCACCATCGACAACAAATCCTTTGTTTACGTCACTGAGCAACTGAGCCGCATTGCCCACCAGCGAGAAGCCACACTCCTGGTGGTAGGGTTGCCCTACACCATGGATGGCAACCTAGGGCACCAGGCCCGTCGGGTCCAAAAGTTTACTAAGCGATTGGCCAAGGCCCTTAGCCTACCCGTCACCTACGTGGATGAACGCCTAACCTCCGTGGAAGCAAAACAGCAACTTCACGCCGAACGTCGCCCCACCGATAAGGATAAGGGGCTAATTGACCGTCGAGCGGCTGCTATTATTTTGCAACAGTGGTTAGATCGCCCACGGGCTTGACCATCCTCCCCAGCGTTTGCCAAACCGCTACAGGGCTCACCCCTCCAATCTTCAGGGCATCAGCCCCGTGACATACAACGAATGCCGAATCTAAACCAAAACTCCGATCAGTCCCCTGACTTTCAAGCTGGCCAACCAATCGTCACCCTCACCGATGACCTGGGTCATACCTTGGCCTGCTACGTCGAAAAAAGTATCACCCTCAGCAACTCAAGCCTAGAATATTTGCTGCTCCTCCCCGCCTCTGCCCCGATTGAAATTTTCAGCTGGCAGGACGACGATGATACCTTGGCAGACATTGAAGATCAGCTAATAGATCCACTATTTCCCAGTGCCCGTGCGGTTTTAGCAGAATTAGACTTGACCTTACACCGCAGTGCTTATACGCTTACAGCCGTAGGTGATATCCCTGATGCTGACGACGATAGTTGTTTTGCCCTAGAGGTAGACGACGAAGGAGCCACGGACAATTTTCAAATGCTGGCCCAGTTTTATCATTGCGAACAACGCTACGTTGCTTGCACCCCCCTAGAGCCCCTACTATTTTTTGCCTATCGAGCTGATTCTGACACAGTAGCCCTACTGTCCCCTGAAGAGTTCGAACGGCTACAACCTCAAATTGAAGATCAACTGTTTGAGGGACTGGATTAATGCTGGCATTTTAATTCTGCAATTTCATTCCACCATAGGGGCAGGTGATCGCTCAGCCGAGGCTAACACCCACTAACGAATTACCAGTGGATGCGTTACCCAGCGCTCCAACTACTCTTCATCCAAGTTTTGCCTAAACGAACTATGAGTTGCTTAAAGCGAGTATTTTATGTTGGCATTTTCCCGGTGGCCTTAGGGGTAGCGGCTTGGCAAGGTTGGTCTTGGTGGAGCTGGGCCCAACGCCCCGTATTGGTGAGCGATGTGGCCCAACCGGTGCAAATTCAAATTCCCACCGGGACCGCATCCCAACAAATTGGTCAAGACTTAGAGGCCGCAGGGTTGATCCGCTCCACCACAGCCTGGAAAGTTTGGCATCGCCTCCAGGGATTTAAAAAACGAGAGGGGGGGCTTCAAGCTGGGACCTATTCCCTATCGCCCACCCAAACCCTGCCAGAAATTGCGGATCAAATTTGGACTGGAGACGTGGTCCAAACCAGTTTTACAATTCCCGAGGGGTGGAATCGCTCCCAGATAGCAGAGGCCCTGGATGCCCAAGGGTTAGTCGACGCCGATGAGTTCCTCCGCTCCACCGAAACCATTCCCTATGCCCAGTTTCCATGGTTGCCCCAGGGATTGCCACATCTAGAAGGCTTTCTCTATCCAGATACCTATTCCATTCCCAGCGAGCAAATTGATGCCGACGGCATCGTGGATGTGATGCTGCTGAGGTTCGAGCAGGTGGCCCTACCGGCCTACCAGCAAGCGACCAGTGCCTACTCCCTATTGGAATGGGTCAACCTAGCCAGCATCGTTGAAAAAGAATCGGTGGTGGCCGAAGAGCGGGATACCATTGCCGGCGTGTTTGCGCGCCGCCTGCGGGAAGGCATTAGCCTAGGTTCGGACCCCACGGTGGAATATGGCCTGGGGGTAACCCAAACCCCTGAAAGTCCGCTGACCTTAGCCCAGGTCAATACCCCCAACCCTTACAAT